>DASUWA010000032.1 GCA_036378675.1 Acidimicrobiales bacterium | reverse complement strand
TGTTCGCCGACAGCAACCTGCAGCTGTCGACCAGGCCCCGCACCCCGACCAGGTCGGCGAAAACGAGGCCGCTCAGGTCCAAGACGACATCCCGTGGGGTTGGGTGTGTCGTAAGCAGCTCTTCGGTCATCTCGGCAAGCAGCTCCGTGCCGTACAGGTCGAGCTCACCGGCAAGCTCGGCCCGCACGGCCGAGGGAAAAGTCTCAACGCTGATGCTGAAATGACCGGATCCGAGGTCCTTCCGCACAACGCTCAATTTGACAAACCTCCCGGCCGTACAAGCCGGCAGCCACACCCCACGGCAGCTGGTTTGTCAACTGCGCTAGTTGTCACCTACCCAGCTCCGAGGTAGCCAAATCTGGATCGGCGTCTGACGCTCAGGTGTCTCGGGAGGCGGCGAGCGGAATCGAACCGCTGTACAGGGATTTGCAGTCCCTTGCCTAAACCACTCGGCCACGCCGCCCGGCATTGCCTGCGGCAGTCTAGGGCTTGTCATGACGGCCGGTGGAGCCCGACACCGGCCCCGCGGTCGCTCAGCAACTACTTTCGGCGGGTCTCGACATCACCCAACAGGCCCCCGAACCAGGTGCTGAACCGGCTTCCAGTGTCCGAGCGGATAACGCTCGGCACGGCTGCCGGCCTGTTCGCGACAGCGGGGGTCGTGGCGGCGGCCGGAGCCGGCCCGGTGCCCCGGTTCGTCACCGCCGGCCTGGCGTTGGCGGCGCTCGCCGCGTTGGTCGGACAGGCAATAGAGCACGTCGGCGAGTCGCTCGGCTCAGGGGCAACCGGCCTTCTGCAGTCGACTCTCGGAAATCTGCCGGAGCTGTTCGTCGCGCTGTTTGCGTTGCACCACGGCCTGACCGGCGTCGTTCAGTCGGCTCTGGTCGGATCCGTCCTCGCCAACGCGGTGCTCGTGCTCGGTTTGGCGTTCGTCGCAGGAGGGATCCGGCACGGCACGCAACGCTTCGACCCCGAGGAACCTCGGCTCTACTCGTCGCTGCTCCTCCTCGTGGTCGCCTCGCTGCTGGTGCCCACCCTCGCGATCAAGTTGGGCACGCCCGCTGCGAAACACGCCACCGCGTTGTCAGACGTTTGCGCGGTGGTCATCCTCGTGCTCTATCTGGTGAGCATCCCATTCTGGTTGCGCTCCGGTCGGGAAGCGTCGGAGTCGTCCACGGCGACGGGATCAGCCACAGACCGCCAGGACCAGGCGGCCCTGTCTCTCGTTGGAGCGGTGGTAATGCTCGCCGCCGGCAGCTTGGGCGCCGCAGTGGCATCCGATTGGTTCGTCGAACCGTTAAAGCAGGCGACCGTGAGCTTGGGGCTGTCGGAGACGTTCACCGGTCTGGTTGTTGTCGCCATCGCCTCGAACGCGGTCGAGCATGTCGTCGGGATCCGCTTCGCTCTCAAGGCGAAACCCGCCTACGCGATCAGCACCACGTTGAGCAGCCCGCTGCAAGTTGCTCTCTTCCTGACCCCCATCCTCGTTCTCCTCAGCCCAGCAGTGGGTCCGGCGCGCCTCACACTCGTTTTTCCAACTCTGCTGGTTGCAGCCCTTGGGATTTCGGCTCTGGTCGTGGTGGCCGTGGTCTACGACGGTGAGTACACCTGGCTGGAAGGCATCGCGCTCGTTGCCCTCTACTGCATCATCGCCGCCGCGTTCTGGTGGGGTTGACCCAACCTCAGGGGTAGCGTCTACAACCGTGTCAGGCGGCCTTTCTCCGGGCGACCCATTCCCTCTCGGGGCGACCTTCGACGGGTTGGGCACGAACTTCTCGCTGTTCTCCCAGGTCGCAGAGTCCGTGGAGCTCTGCCTGTTCGACGAGGAGGGCACCGAGACCCGGCTGCCCCTGCCGGAGGTGGACGCCTACTGCTGGCACGGCTGGGTCGAAGGCGTCGAGCCCGGGCACCGCTACGGGTTCCGCGTGCACGGGCCCTACAAGCCCGAGAACGGGCTTCGGTGCAACCCGAGCAAGCTGCTGCTCGACCCTTACGCGAAGGCGGTCGACGGGCAGGTCAGCTGGGGCCAGCCGGTATACGCGTACAAGCTGGGCAAGGACGACCTAACGGTAAACAGATCCGACTCGGCCCCAGACATGCCCAAGGCGATCGTCATAGACCCGGCGTTCGACTGGGGCGCCGACCGGCATCCCCGGACCCGGTGGGCAGACACGATCATCTACGAGACCCACGTCAAGGGGCTCACGTTCCGCCACCCGGAGATCCCCGAGAAGATAAGGGGGACCTACGCAGCGGTCGCACACCCGTTGATAATCGATCACCTCACTTCGCTTGGAGTGACCGCCGTCGAGCTGATGCCGGTGCACCATTTCATCCACGACCACCGTTTGGTCGAGATGAAGCTCAGGAACTACTGGGGCTACAACTCCATCGCCTACCTGGCGCCGTACAACGGCTACGCATCACGACAGGGTCATCGCGTCGTCAACGAGTTCAAGGCGATGGTCAAATCACTGCACGCGGCCGGCATCGAGGTGATCCTCGACGTGGTGTACAACCACACCGCTGAAGGCAACAATCTCGGCCCGACGCTCGCCTACCGCGGCCTCGACAACGCCAGCTATTACCGCCTGGTCGAGGATGAGCCCCGCTTCTACAGCGACTCGACCGGGACGGGCAACACGCTCAACGTCCGGAACCCCCACGTCCTGCAGATGATGATGGACTCGCTGCGCTACTGGGTTCTGGAGATGCACGTGGACGGCTTCCGTTTCGACCTCGCCGCCACGTTGGCGAGGCAGTTTCACGAGGTCGATCGGTTGTCGGCCTTCTTCGACATCATCCAACAGGACCCGACCATCAGCCAGGCAAAGCTGATCGCCGAGCCGTGGGATGTTGGAGACGGTGGTTACCAGGTCGGCAACTTCCCTCCGCTGTGGTCCGAGTGGAACGGAAAGTACCGCGACGCGGTGCGCGACTACTGGCGGCAGAGCGGCGCAGCGATCGGTGAGCTGGCAGACCGTCTCACCGGAAGCTCGGACCTCTACGAGGCGACCGGGCGCCGGCCGTTCGCCTCGATCAACTTCGTCACGGCCCATGACGGGTTCACCCTCCAGGACCTGGTGTCCTACAACGAGAAGCACAACGAAGCCAACGGCGAAGGCAACCGCGACGGGACCGATGACAACCGTTCCTGGAACGGCGGGGTCGAGGGGCCGACCGACGACCCCGCAGTGAACGGTCTCCGCCGGCAGCAGGTCCGCAACTTCTTGGCCACGTTGTTCCTGAGCCAGGGCGTGCCGATGATTCTGGGGGGCGACGAGATGGGCCGCTCCCAGCGGGGGAACAACAACGCCTACTGCCAGGACAACGACATCTCCTGGTACGACTGGGAGAACATCGACCGGGACCTGCTTGTGTGGACCCGGTCCCTGATCGCCCTCCGCCGGCAGCACCCGGTCTTCAGGCGTCGCAGGTTCTTCCAGGGTCACCCGGTCCGGGGGCCGAGGACAGCCGACCGCCTGCCGGACATCGCCTGGTTCCGCCCGGACGGCAACGAGATGACCGACGACGATTGGGACGTCGGTTACGCCAAGACCCTTGGGGTGTTCCTCAATGGCGAAGCCATCCCCGACCCTGACGCGCACGGCCGGCCCATCGTGGATGACTCGTTTTTCCTGATATTCAACGCCTGGGAGAACACCATTGACTTCACCCTTCCGGAATCCCGTTGGGCGACGCAGTGGGAAGTGGTTATCGACACCGCCTCGATGCGCCCGGCCGGTCCGGTCGCTGTTTTGGTCACAGGCCCCGGCATGGGGACCGACCTGCCCACTGGTGCGCTCGACAGTCCCCCCGTCCGACGGCCGGCCGGCGGAGTTGTGCCCTTGTCAGGTCACCGCCTGGTGGTCTTGAAGTCGGTCAGCCCGGTGGCCTGAGAACACAAAACCGGGCAGATCACCCAACTGGCATTAATCGCAAATAGTTGGTCGTCTATTTGGACAGATTTGGGCGTACGGCGGGATTCTGATACAGGACCTCCAGCTACCATTGCAGTCTTGGAGGTGGCAGCTGTGGCCGAAGACGTGCCAACCACATACGCCCGAGCAGTCGGCGAACGGCTCCGTAACCTGCGGCGCCAACAGCGTCTGTCCCTTCTCGCGGTCGAAGAGGCGTCGGGGCGGGAGTTCAAGGCCTCCGTTTTGGGGGCATACGAGCGGGGCGAGCGAATCATCTCAGTCCTGCGTTTGCAGCGCCTTGCGGAGCTCTACGGGGTTCCCGTCGATCAGCTCCTTCCCCGAACCAGCTCGGCCGCGGCAATCGCCAACGCCGGGGGCTCCTCGAGTGGGGAGAATGACAACGGACACGCCCACGCGCTCGCCATCGACCTCGTCCGGCTGACCGATCTCGACGCACCGGAAAAAGACATCCTCCGGCGCTACATATCGATGATCCAGATTCAGCGAGGAGACTTCAACGGCCGGATCATCACCATCCGCAACGAGGACGTAAGGGCTCTGGCCAGGGTATTCGAGCTCGACGAGCCGACCATGCGCGAGCGGCTCAAGGACCTGAAACTGGTCGAAGAGAAGGCCTGACTTCTTAACCGAAGGCGGCCAGCCAGGCTTCCTTGGTCCGCGGCTTGAAGACCATGTTCATCTCCCTGACGGCCGCCATGGTCGCTGTCGACGCGACCGAGTAGCGGTGGCCGGGATACAAGACGGTCGAGTCGGGCAGGGATACCAGCTTCTGGAGGCTTTCGTAAAGCGCCCCGGGATCGCCCCCGGGCAGGTCGGTCCGGCCGCAGCCCTCGAGGAACAGAGTGTCCCCGGCGACGAGCATCCCGTCCACGAGAAAGCACTGGCTTCCCGGGGTGTGCCCCGGAGTATGAAGGAGCTCGACCTCCACTGCTCCGACGGTGATCTTGTCGCCGCCTTCGTGGCCCACCACCTCATCCGAACCCAGCCCGGTCACCCGGGTCACGAGGGACGCCTCGTGGCGGTTCGCGTGGACCGGTACCTGCACCCTGGAAAGAAGCTCGGCCAGACCTTCGATGGTGTAGCCCATCATCGACCCTCCGACGTGGTCGGGGTGGTGATGGGTGACCAGCGCGCCTGTCACGGTCATCCCGTCTGCGAGGGCGGCGTCGACCAGGTCACCGACCCCGTAGGCAGGGTCGACTACCACCGCGTCACCTGTCGCCCGGTCGCCGATGAGATAGCTGAAGTTCACCATCTGGGTGGCGAGCGGGTCACCGGCCGCGAAGTCCCGACCGGAAAGCAGCTGGCGAAAGTAGAGCTGGTGGTCAACCACGGCCCGATGTTACGCGGCGGCCAGATCGTTGCCAGATCAACCATATTCTGGCCGGCTCCGGCACCTGAGACACATCCTGGGACATATGTTCCACGAAAAGAGGCAGACTTGTACGCGTGAAGCCAGAGGCGCGGGAGGGGCCGGACCCTACTGCCGATGCCACTGCCCCTGAGGAAGTGCACGAGTCAACGTCCCAACGGGTGTCCCGACGCATGTCTCTATCGGAGCTGGTCCAGCGGAGCGGGGTGCCGGCCAGCACCATTCATCATTACCGCCGCTCCGGCCTGATCCCCCCGCCCGTGCGAGAGGCGGCCAACCGGTTCGGGTACGACAACTCTCACCTCAGGGCCCTGCTCGAGATCCGCTCGCACTCGACAGATTCCCCCGAGTGCCGAGAGGGCATCGTCGATGCTGCCATAGAGGCCTTCCGCACCCACAGTTATAACGAAGTGACCATCAGCGACATCGCCGAGGCCTGTCACATGGCCAAGGGCAGCGTCTACCGGTACTTCGAGTCGAAGGAGGACCTGCTCACCGCGGCGATCGAGAAGCTGCTCGACGACACGGCAAAGCGATTCGGGGAGACCGTCGAGAGCCTCGGGGGTGCCGAGGGCCTGAACGCCAACCCCGAGAAGGCGGCCCTGGTCTTCGGGCACCTTTTGGCCGGGGTCCTGCCGATCCTTCTCGAGTTGGGAGCCCGAGCGGCGAAGGGGCACGAGCCGAGCGCCGACCTGGCCCGCAAGGTGCTGCGAACCCTCGCCGAGACCGGGGGCCGCCCGTTCGCTCCAGATGGCGATGTCGATGAAGCGGTCACGGCCGGCCTGGGCGTGATCGAGCGGGCGTTCGCCACGGTCCTATCGTGGGCGGTCGGGCCGGACTGGCCCCCCGATGACGAGGAACCACCGGTCCAAAACAACTGACGCACGGGCGGCATCACCTAACCGAAAGGGGTAATGCTTGACACGCGCTGCCGGGGGCGCGTACAACTTGTGACCACGCGGTCACCCCCTTACACACGTCCCGGCGACCCCCCGACCGGCTCGAGGACCGCAGGGTACCTGCGGGACGAAGGCTTGACGGCTCCCGCCGGCCTGCCTTCCCTCGACTCGATCACAGCCCGCGCCCGAACGGAGAACTTCCGGGTCGCGTCCCGGCTCCTTCCGCGCGACTTCCGTGACCCGCTGATGGACGTCTACCGCTACGCCCGTTTCGTCGACGAGATCGGCGACAACTACGACGGCGACCGCCTGGCGGCCCTCGACTGGGTGGAATTCGAGCTACGCCGCGCCACGGCCGGAGCCGCCGGCGCCCATCCGATCATGGCCGCGGCGGGGAACCTCGTTCGGGACGGCAGGGTGTCGGTCGGCCTGCTGCTCGACCTCATCTGTGCAAATCGGCAGGACCAGACGGTGAAGCAGTACGAGTCCTTCGAAGACCTGCTCGGGTACTGCGAGCTCTCCGCCAATCCGGTTGGGCGGTTGGTCCTCGAATTGTTCGGCGTCGCCACGGATGACCGGGAACGTTGGTCCGATGCCATCTGCACCGGGTTGCAACTGGTGGAGCACTGGCAGGACGTCGGCGAAGACGCCCGCGCGGGCAGGGTCTACCTTCCGTGCGAGGACCTTCGCACCTTCGGTGTCGAAACCTCAGAACTCCTGGGGACTGGCCCGGCGAGCCCGTCCTTGCGCGCGCTCATGGCCCTCGAGTGCGGGCGGGTGCGTGACTTCCTCGATCGGGGCGCTCCTCTGATCGCCTCGCTCGGCGGACGGCTGAAGCTGGCGGTAGCGGGTTTCTGGGCGGGTGGCCTCGCCGCCGTCGACGCTCTGGAGGCACAGCGATTCGATCCCCTGCCCCGACACGTGAGTCCCAAGGTTGCTCGAGTGATGTGGCACATCGGGCGCATCCTCGTTCCAGGTCCGCGCCGATGACAATCGACCAAACGTGTATGCAGGCGCGCACTCTCGGTGCCGAAGAGGCCTATGAGGCTTGCGAGAAGATCACCTCCGAGCAGGCTCGCAACTTTTCGTACGGCATCCGGTTGCTCCCTGCCGAGAAACGACGGGCGATGTGCGCCCTCTACGCGATGGCGCGACGTATCGATGACATCGGCGACGGCAGCGCGGCTACTCACGAGAAGCTCCGCTCCCTCGCCGAGGTGCGCAAGTCGATCTCCGATCTGAGCCAGGATCCGTCGAGCGGCGGCTCCGACCCGGTGCTGGTCGCGCTCGCCGACGCGGCGGCGCGCTTCCCTCTCCCGATGGACGCGCTCGTCGAGCTGATCGAAGGCTGCGAGATGGACGTGAACGGCGTCGGGTACCGCACCTTCGACGACCTGGTCGGGTACTGCCGGCGGGTCGCCGGAACAGTCGGGAGACTCAGCCTTGCCGTTTACGGAACCAAGGCGACCGCGGACCGCGAGAAGGCGGAGTCCTTGGCCGATTCGCTCGGGGTGGCACTTCAAATCACCAACATCCTGCGCGACATCGTCGAGGACCTCGAAACGATGGGCAGGATCTATCTACCTGCCGACGACAGGAACCGCTTCGGGGTACCGTCCGACGTGCAGAGCTGGACCGACCTGCAGGGCGGGGAGGACGGCATCACCGCGCTCATCCGGTTCGAGGCTGCGCGCGCCCGCACCTGTTACGCCGAAGGCCTGCAACTGCTCCCGATGCTCGACTGGCGATCGAGGGCGTGCACGGCAGCGATGGCTGGCATATATCGGCGTCTCCTTGACCGCATCGAAGCAGAGCCGGATTCGGTTCTCAGAGGGCGGATCTCGTTGTCGGGTTCGCAAAAGGCGCGGGTCGCAGTGCGGGCGTTGACGAGGGGGACGGTATGACGGCTCGGGAGGCACCGAAGATCACGGTGATCGGCGGGGGGCTCGCGGGTATCTCCGCTGCCCTCGAATGCGCCGATCGTGGCGCGCGGGTGACGCTGATCGAACGGCGGAACCATCTTGGCGGGCTGACCTGGTCCTTCCAGCACGGGGACATGTGGGTCGATAACGGGCAGCACGTCTTTCTCCGCTGCTGCGACGATTACCTCCGCTTCCTCGACCGCATCGGCGGGCTAGGCGACGCCCACCTGCCGGGCCGCCTCGACATTCCAGTCGTGGCTCCGGGAAGGAACGGCTCCCCGGTCGTCGGGCGGCTTCGGAGATCCGGCCTTCCCGCACCGTTCCATCTCGCGGGCTCCCTTCTTCGTTACCCGCACCTCGGCCTGTCGGACCGGTTGCGCCTCGGGGTTGCGGTAGCAGGACTGCGAAAGCTACGCCTCGATGACCGCGCCCTCGACTCAGAAACGTTCGCCGCGTGGCTCTACCGGCACGCCCAGACACCTGGGTCGGTGAACGCGGTCTGGGATCTGATCACCATCCCGACGGTGAACCTGCCTTCTTCCGAGGCATCCCTGGCGATGGCCGCCAAGGTGTTCAAGACCGGGCTTCTGGAAGACACGAACGCAGCGGACATCGGTTGGAGCAGGGTTCCGCTCGGACGGCTGCACGGAGATCGGGCATCCTCGGCGCTTCGCGAAGCGGGCGTCGAAATCCGTTTGGGGGAGAGAGTCCAGCGTGTCGGCTTGAACGACTGTGCCGATGGCGAATCGACAAACAGACACGACGCGCAGCGCGGGTATGTCGTGTCCGCCGTCGGATGGGACCTCCGATCGGACGGCGTGATCGTCGCTGTGCCACACGACGAGGCGGCCAGCCTTCTGCCCGAGGGCTCCATCGACAACCAGAACATCATCGACGAGCTTGGATTCTCCTCGATCGTCGACGTTCATCTCGTCTACGACCGGAAGGTGACCGACTGGGAGCTCATGGCGGCCGTGAACTCCCCCGTCCAGTGGGTGTTCGACCGGACCGAATCCTCCGGGTTGGCCGGCCTGCAAACTGAGTCGTCATCAAGGCCGGCTCGGCAGTACCTGGCGGTTTCGATGTCCGCAGCAGACGACCTCCTCGCACGGCGTCCAGATGACGTTGTCTCGTGGATCAACTCCGAGTTACAGCATCTGCTGCCTGCGGTTGCCGGAGCGAAGCTGCTCGACTCCCTCGTGACCAAGGAGCGCCGGGCGACCTTCGCCGCCAAGCCGGGCACCGCGCGACTCCGGCCGGCACAGAGCACCAAGTTTGCGGGTCTCGCCATCGCGGGAGCATGGACGGAGACCGGGTGGCCGGCGACCATGGAAGGCGCCGTACGAAGCGGACGGACGGCTGCGCACGCATGCCTCTCGAGCGCGGCGTGTTCATCCGTAGGTATCTCAGCAACGGGCCAGTCCCCTGGAATGGCTTCGACACATCAGGAGGTTGCGTGACCCCGACTCTCGGAGTACCGCAGGTGCTCGAACGCACGCGTGAAGCGATTACCCCGGCCATGTCCGCCGCGGTGGACCGGCTCGCGCCGGAGATCCGCCGCTTGGCTGCGTATCACCTCGGCTGGACCGACCCCGACGGGAACCCTGTGTCCGGCTCGGGCGGAAAGGGGATCCGGCCGACCCTGGCGATGCTCGGGGCGGCAGCTGCCTGGGCCGATCCAGAGATCGGTGTGCCAGGCGGGGTGGCCATCGAGCTGGTCCACAACTTCTCGCTGATCCACGACGACATCATCGACGCGGACACCGAACGACACCACCGCCCGACGGTATGGTCGCTGTTCGGCGTCGGTCCGGCAATCGTGGCCGGGGACGCGTTGCAGGTGCTCGCCCACCAAATTCTTCTCGAGGCGTCGGATGCCTGGGGCGCGGCCGCCTCGGCCGCGCTGGCCGACGCCACGGCTGCGATGATCGCCGGCCAGGCGGACGACATCGCTTTCGAAACCCGCCGAGACGTGACCGTCGAGCAATGCACCGCGATGTGCGCCGCGAAGACCGGAGCGCTGCTCGGCTGCGCCGCGTCGATCGGAGCGCTCCTTGCAGGGGCTCCCCCCGCCACGGTCGGTGCGCTCCGGGACTACGGCAGGCACCTCGGCCTCGCGTTCCAAGCCGTCGACGATTTGCTGGGGATATGGGGCGATCCTTCGCGGACTGGCAAGCCTTCCGGCAGCGATCTCCGCCAGAGAAAGAAGTCGATGCCAGTCGTGTCCGCGCTGGCTGCCGGCGGCGAAGAGGCCGATGAGCTTCGGATGCTCATCGTCGGACCTCCCGACTCGGACAATCCGCTTCTTCCGCTTTCCCCGGACGAGATCGATCGTGCGCGCTATCTCGTCGAAGCTTGTGGTGGACGCGAGTGGACCACCGTGCGAGCCAAGGCCAATCTCGACGCCGCGCTGGGGGCTCTGGAGCGCGTGCGTCTGTCAGCCATCCCGCACCGAGACCTAGCTGACATCGCGGTGTTCGTGGTGGAGCGCGAGGCGTGACCTCGAGCGACCCGGCCGGGACTGCGGCGCGTCCGCCCGTCGAGGCGTCGTTGGAGGCCGCGGTAGAGCACCTCCTGTCCCTCCAGAGCGCAGAGGGCTGGTGGAAGGCCGAGCTCGAGACCAACGTCACCATGGACGCCGAGGACATGATGCTTCGGCACTACCTGGGAATCGTCGAACCCGGTCCGGCCGCCGAGACTGCTCGTTGGATCCGCTCGAACCAGCAGACTGGGGGCACATGGTCGACGTTCCGCGGAGGACCGCCGGACCTGTCGACGACCGTCGAGGCTTACGTCGCGCTCCGTTTGGCCGGCGACGAACCCGGCGACGCGCACATGCTCGAAGCGGCCAACTGGATTCGCGAGAGCGGCGGGATCGAAGCGTCGCGCGTTTTCACGCGTATCTGGATGGCAGTGCTAGGCGTTTGGGACTGGGAGGACCTGCCGGTCATTCCACCGGAGGTGATGTTCCTTCCAGCCAGGGCGCCGCTGAACATCTACGACTTCGCTTGTTGGGCACGCCAGACCATCGTGGCACTAACGGTCGTGATGGCCCACCGCCCGTCCCGGCCGCTGCCCTTCAGCGTGGAGGAGCTCCTCTCGGGAAAGGCTCGTTCCAGCCGGACCCGCGCCAGCATTCGGAGCACCGCGGGTCGCTTCGCAATTCTCGATGCTCTGCTTCACCGTTACGAGCGGATTCCCGGTTGGGTGCTGCCCAAGTCGCTGATCCGGAAGGCCGCCGTGTCGAAAGCCGAGCGTTGGATCTTGCGCCGCCAGGAGGCCGACGGTTTGTGGGGAGGCATCCAGCCTCCCGTCGTGTACTCGATAATCGCCCTCGACCTCCTCGGCTATCCCCTGGACCACCCGGTCCTTCAAGCCGCTTTCAGGGGCATCGACGGTTTTACGATCCGGGACGAGCGAGGCCGGCGACTCGAAGCATGCCAATCCCCCGTTTGGGACACCGCGCTCGCCGTCGTAGCGCTACGCGATGCCGGCGTCGACGAGGGAGACCCCTCCTTGAAAGCTGCTGCGCGGTGGCTGGTTGGCGAGGAGATTCAAGTACGTGGCGACTGGGCCATCCGGCGACCACTTCTGCAATCCGGTGGCTGGGCGTTCGAGTTCGCCAACGACAACTACCCCGATATCGATGACACCGCCGAGGTGATCATGGCTCTGCGCCGGGTGGGCGGCTCTGCGGGTCCCGACGGCGATGCCGCCTGTGAGCGCGGAGTCGAATGGACGCTCGGCATGCAATGCAAGGACGCCGGCTGGGGGGCGTTCGACGTCGACAACGACAGCCGTCTCATTGCCAAGCTTCCCTTCTGCGATTTCGGCGAGGTCACCGACCCCCCCTCGGCCGACGTAACTGCGCACGTTTTGGAGATGCTGGCAGCCGAGCGCCAAGTCGCTCCCGAGGTGGTCAACCGCGCCTCGGCCTGGCTGTGGCGTCAACAGGAACCGGACGGCTCATGGTTCGGACGTTGGGGAGTGAACTACATATACGGGACCGGCGCCGCCGTTCCCGCCCTCATCGAAGCCGGCGCGCATCCCGACGATCCGCGGATCCGACAAGCCGTCCAATGGCTCGAGCAGCAACAGAATCCCGACGGCGGATGGGGCGAAGACATCCGCTCATATGTCGATGACAACTGGCGCGGTCGCGGAGATTCGACTCCTTCGCAGACTGCCTGGGCGCTCCTGGCGCTGATCGCCGCCGGCGACGCCGCCGCCGAATCCACCCGTCGCGGCGTGCAGTGGTTGGTCGAACACCAGACCACAGAGGGAACCTGGGACGAGCCGTGGTTCACCGGAACCGGATTCCCCTGGGACTTCTCCATCAACTACCACCTTTACCGACTGGTTTGGCCGGTGATGGCGCTCGGCCGGTACGTCACCGCAAGCAGCACCGCCTCGGCGAACTCCCTGACCGCATCGAGGCCGGAGACATCCGGGTGAGCGCCGTCCCCGGGCCGATCAGCGGTCCCGGAGTCGCCGTCCACGGGCCGAGGCACGCGGGGCTCGTGCTATTCGCCCCGCTACGCCTGGAGGCCCGGGCTCTGGCGCCGCGCCGCGCGTCGACCGTTGTGGTTCGCACAGGCGCCGGTCCTGTCAAAGCCCGCAACGCGGTGAAGCGTCTGGCCAGACTCGACGCGCCCGCGGCGGTGGCGGTCGCCGGCGTCGCCGGCGGGCTTCGCCCGGGTATCCAGCCCGGAACGGTCGTCGTCGCCGACAGGGTCATCGACAAGAACGGCAACCTCGTCGCCGAACTGCGTTCGGCGAACCTGCTGGCAGCCAACCTGATCCACGCCGGGTTGTCCGTTGAGGTGGGAACGGTCGTCTCGACGGACCGCATCGTCCACGGACGCAACGCCCGGGAGCAATTCTCGGAGCTCGGAGCTGTCGCCGTCGACATGGAAACCGCCACGATCCTTGCCGAGCCGTGGGAATGTCCCGTGGCCGTCGTCCGGGTAGTAGCCGACACGCCCGAGAGAGAGTTGCGCTCGGTGAGGACTCTCGCGGCCGGCCGGAGGGCTCTTACCGCGCTGCGCTCCGCGGCACCAGTGCTGGAGGAGTGGGCGTCGGCCGTCGGAGAACGCCGGATCCTGCTCGCGGGGCCTCGCTCGTTCTGCGCGGGAGTCGAACGCGCGATCGAGACCGTGGAACGAGCCCTCGAGCGCTTCGGTGCACCGGTATACGTCAGACGACAGATCGTTCACAATCGCCACGTCGTCGAGGAGCTCGAAGCCCGCGGGACGGTGTTCGTCCAGGAGCTCGACGAGGTTCCGCACGGGGCCACCGTGGTCTTCTCCGCACACGGAGTGGCTCCGGCGGTTCGGTCGGATGCGGCCGACCGCTCTCTGCGGGTGGTGGACGCCACCTGCCCGCTCGTGGCCAAAGTTCACCACGAAGTGAATCGCTTCGCGGGCCGCGGACATCAGGTCGTCCTGATCGGCCACGCCGGTCACGACGAGACCGAGGGAACCTTGGGCGAGCAGGAGGGCATCACGCTCATCGAGAACGAGGCGGATGTCGCCGCCCTCGAAGTCGACGACCCCGACAAGCTCGCCTACATCACCCAGACCACTCTTGCCCCTGGCGATGTCGCGAACTTGGTGGGGGCTTTGTCCAAGAGATTTCCCAGCGTCGTCGGTCCGCACGCCGCCGACATTTGTTACGCCACCCAGAACCGTCAGGAAGCGGTGCTGGCGATGGCGGGAGAATGCGACCTCCTCGCGGTGATCGGATCGAGGAACTCCTCCAACACCGCCAGGCTCGTAGAGGTCGCCACCAAGGCGGGTTGCCGAGCGGTGATGGTCGATGACGAACGAGACCTGAAGCTCGAGTGGCTTCGGGAGGCTCGAACCATCGGCGTGACAGCCGGGGCGTCCGCGCCACCGGTCCTGGTCGACCGGTTGGTCGACGCGCTCGGCGGGCTCGGTCCGGTTGAAGTCGAAGAGCGCTCGGTGCGCGTCGAGAACGTAAACTTTCCCCTACCAGTGGAGGTCCGTTAGGTGGGAGTCCCCCTACGCCAAAGCATGAAGATCGGCAGCTACCTGATTCGTCAGAAGCTGGCAGGCCGAGACAAGTTCCCGCTCATAGTCGAGTTGGAGCCGCTGTTCGCGTGCAACCTGGAGTGCAACGGGTGCGGAAAGATCCAGTACCCCACGGAGATCCTCCGCAAGAGATTGTCGGTAGAGCAGGCCGTCGCGGCGATCGAGGAGTGCGGAGCTCCCATGGTGTCAATCGCGGGCGGAGAACCACTTTTGCATCCCGAGATCGACAAGATGACCCAGGCCCTCCTGGACATGGGTCGCTACGTGTACCTGTGCACCAACGCGCTTCTGCTCGAACGAAAGCTCGACAGGTTCGAACCACATCCGCGCTTCAGCTGGGTTGTTCACATCGACGGCCTGCGCGAGCGGCACGACGAGTCGGTTAGCCGCGAAGGGACATTCGACAAGGCTGTTGCGGCCATAAAGAAAGCCAAGGAGAAGGGCTTCAAGGTGACCACCAACACCACCTTCTTCAGCACGGACTCCCCTGAAACCGTCCGCGAGGTGCTCGACTACCTCAACGACGACCTGGGTGTCGACCAGATGATGATCTCGCCGGGCTACGCCTACGAGAAGGCTCCCGACCAGGTTCACTTCCTGTCCCCGCGCAGCTCGCAGCAGCTGTTCGCGGAAGCGTTCGCCGGTGGCCGGCGCAAGCACTGGCGCTTCAACCACAGCCCGCTGTTCCTCGACTTTCTCGAAGGAAAGGTCGACTTCCAGTGCACTCCGTGGGGGATCCCGAGCTACTCGGTCTTCGGATGGCAACGGCCCTGCTACCTCATGGCCGACGGCTACGCCTCCACCTACAGGGAGCTGATCGAAACGACCGACTGGGACCGCTACGGGAAGGGCAGGGACCCGCGGTGCGCAAACTGCATGGCGCACTGCGGCTACGAGCCAAGCGCGGTGCTGGCGACCACCCACTCATTGAAGGAGTCCTTGCGAGCGGCGGTCGGCTCGTAGTGACATAGGCTCCTGGTTGGTATGGGATTCGACCTGCCCAGCGTCCTTCAGGCCCGCAAGGGCGAAGGGGCTGCACTGTGGTCGAAATACCTCAACCCACAGACGCCGCGTGTCCTCCGCTCGATCGGGTTCGACAAGCGATGGGAGAGAGCCGAGGGCTCGTACCTCTACGACGACTCCGGGCAGAGTTACCTCGACTATCTGTCAGGTTTCGGCGTGTTCGGGATCGGCCGTTCGAACCCCGAGGTGCGGAAGGCCATACGCGAAACCCTCGACGCCGAGTTGGCCGACATGGTCCAGATGGACACCCCTTTGCTGGCGGGACTCCTCGGCGAAGCGCTCATCGAGCGAGTTCCCACGCTCGATCGTGTGTACTTTTCGAGCAGCGGCACCGAGGCGGTGGAGACCGCCCTCAAGTTCGCCAGGTACTTCACCGGCAAGCCGAGAGTCCTCTACTGCGAGCACGCGTTCCACGGGTTGACGGCCGGGTCGTTGTCCGTCAACGGGGCGCGGGAGTTCCGGGCCGGGTTCGGTCCGCTGCTGCCCGGCACATCGGTGCCCTTCGGTGACCTCGCCGCCTTGAGCTCGGAGCTCCACAAGGGCGGTGTCGCCGCTCTCATCGTCGAGCCCATCCAGGGAAAGACTGTCCGTGTATCTCCCGACGGGTACCTGGCCGAGGCTGCCGAGCTTCTCCACCGCAAGGGCGCGTTGCTCATTTGTGACGAGGTGCAGACCGGTCTCGGGAGGACCGGACGTTTTCTCTGCCATGAGCACGACGGGGTTCATCCGGACATCGTCACCATCGGCAAGACCCTCTCCGGCGGGTTCGTCCCGGTCGCGGCAACCCTCACTACGACTCAGATCTTCGAGCGGGTCTACTCGTCGATGGATCGCGTCCTGGTGCACGGCTCCACCTACGGCGGGAACGCGCTCGCGATGGCCGCTGGCCTGGCCACCCTTTCAGTCATAGACGACGAGGGGCTGATCGCCAACGCAGCGAGCGTAGGTGGCCGCCTGCAATCTGAGCTGAAGGCCGCCGCGGAACGCTACGAACTGGTCGTCGACGTTCGCGGGCGCGGCTTGATGATCGGCATCGAGTTCGGCAGACCGAATTCGCGCAGGCTACGCAACCGATACACGCCTCTGACCTTCGCCCGCCGGGGGCTGTTCACCCAGATGGTCGTGTGCTCCCTCTTCGAACAGCACAACATCCTCACGCAGACCGCCGGCGATCACGTCGACGTGCTCAAGCTGCTGCCGCCCCTGGTAACAACCGCCGACGAGGCCTCACAGTTCGTTCGGGCATTCTGCTCGGTGATGGAATCGATACACAGGAGCACCCGGCCCATCTGGCACTTCGGGTGGGGCCTGACAACCAGAGCGGTGAAGCAATAACTCAGACTTCGAGGCCGAGAGCCTGCACCGCGGCTACGAACTGCGCGGGAGCGAGATGCGCCTCGCGGGCCGGCGGAACCCGGGAACGGACCGGATCCGACACGAACGACACAACCGCCCTTGCGATCGACTCCGGCGTGGCCATGCACGCGGTAGCACCCCCGAGTTCCAGCTCGTGCATAAGGTTCTCGCGGCCGTGCCCTGGGACGACGTCGAGCAGGACGATCCCACGACCGATGGTGCGCGCCTCCCTGCACGTGTCGCCGGAGCTGGTCACCACCACGTCGCATGCAGACATCAAGGTGGGGACCTCATCGGTGTACCCGAAAGGGATCACCATCGGGTTCCGGTCGGCGAGCTGGCGGAGGCGCCGTTCCAGACTCTGGTTGGTGCCCGCGACAGCCAGAACCCAGACTCCCTGGGAGGCGAGAGCCTCGGCGGCGCCGTCCAAGGGACCGAGTCCCCAGGCACCCGACATCAACAGGGCGCAGCGCCCGTGCTCGTCGATCTCGAGCTTCTGCCTGGCCTCGCGCTTGGTGGGGGCGACGTAGAAGCCTGGACGCACGGGAGCCGTGATCACCTCGACCTTTGCTTCGGGCCAGTAGCGACGCACCGACTCCCCTGCCGCGGGAGACGTCACCAGAAAAAGGTCGGTCGATTCGTGAACCCACATCCGGTGCGCGAACGAGTCCGTCATTGCGACGATCGAACGAAAATCCGCCCCGCTCGACCTCAATCTCGAAGCCGCGCCTGCGCCGGTGGCGAACACCGGCACGATCAGCTGCGGATCGAATTCGTCGATGACCTTGCGAAGGTGAGGAACAATGCGGTTCAGGGCGGCCCGGTCCATGAACCGACCGATCCTCCCATCGTCTCGTAACTGCGAGAAGTGGAATGCGTCGTAGATCGCGTTCACCGACAGCAGCCTGCGAAAGACAAAATCGCCGACGGAGCTCAACCCGCCTCCCAGGAGCAGCATCGCGTCTACCGTCCTGCATTCAACCCCGCGCTCGACCAGAGCGGAGGCGCACGCTTCGGCGAGCACGTCGTGACCCTTGCCGAGCGACCCTGACACGAAAAGGGCCCGCTTCAGCTTCATCCGAGCATCTTTCCGAGCGTGCCCGTGATCCCTTCGATCACCTGATCGACCTCCGAATCGGCCATGTCGGAGTGGATGGGAAGGCAGACGTGGCGAGCGCAGAGCTCCTCGGCAACAGGCAGGCCCTCCTCGACAAACGGCTCGAAAATCGGCTCGAGGTGCAACGGTGTCGCATAAACCTCGCCGCTCATGCCAACCGCGAATTCGTCCTTCATCGTCGCCTTGAACGTGCTCCGATCGATCCCGCCGTCGAGGACGGCTACGTACTTGTAGTAGTTGCTCCCACCGCTCTCGTCGCCGAGAACGGAAATCCCATCGATCTTGGCGAGGGCGGCGTCGTAGCTTGCCGCCACCTCACGGCGCCGGTCGATGTGCTCCCTCATCCGATCGAGCTGAACCAACGCGACGGCGGCTTGCAGCTCGCTCATCCTCCACGCCGAGCCGAGGCGAATATGGCCACCTCCGAGGAAGCTCGCCTTCCCCTGATCGCGGTACACCCTCGCTTCGTCGGCCAACGACCGCTCGCAGGTCAGGATCATGCCGCCCTCGGCGCTGGCTACAACCTTGGTCGGATAGAAGGAAAAGGTCGCTGCTTTCGACCACGACCCGGCGAACCTTCCGTCGAGCGTCGACCCATGAGCGTGTGCAGCATCCTCGAACAGGATGACACCCCGTTGCGCGCAGAGCTCGCGGATCGGCTCTATCTCGGGGCTGATCGACCCTCCGATGTGGACGTGGATCACCGCCGAAACCGACGGGCGAAGAGCACGTGCCACTGTTTCAGCCGACAGCGCCAAGGTGGACGGGTCGACGTCCGCGAATCGCGGCCGCCCGCCGGCGTGGACCACAGCTGCGGCGGTGGCGTAGAACGTGTTGGCGGGGACGATCACCTCGCCTGATTCGACGCCGCACGCGCGCAGCGCGATCTCTATTGCGCTGGTCCCCGAGTTGGTGCCGACCGCGTGAGGGGACTGGTGAGCTCGCCCGAAGGACGTCTCGAGCTCTGAGGTGAGAGGACCGATGGTCAGCGTGCCGCTCATCAGTGCGCCGTCGATCATCTCGAGTATCCGCTCCCGGTCCTCCTTGTCGAATACGACGCGGGCGGGGGGGACGAAAGGCGGGCTCAACTGGCCGAGACGGGCTCGGCCGCCTCCGTCACGCTGGTATGGCTGAGCGAAACCAGCCCGGCCCCCATCAACGCGATGGAACCCAGAACGAACGGTGCGCGGATCCCCCCAACGTGGACGGCTTCACCGAACAAGGCCACACCGATTGCGGAGCTGACCAGAGGTTCGGTCACGGTTATCAGCGGTATGGCGATCTTAGGTTGTCCCGTCTGGTATGCGGTCTGGGTGAGAAGCATCGCGGCGATGCCGGCGACGCACAGAGAGTAGGGCACCCAGGTGGTAAAGGCCGAGCCAAGACCATGGTCGGTGGCGCTCGCGAACGCCTTGGTGAAGACCGCCATGAACGCGTCGCCCAGCCCGGCCGCGAGCCCCAAAGCGGCGGCCCTCCGCCGGCCGGAACTCTTCAAACCGGCCCAGATCAGGAAGGTCAGGCATGCAGCCATCGACGCTCCGGCCATGACCCACTGATCCGCGGGCGCCGTGCCCGAGCTGTGCTTGCTCGGCGACGCGACACCGAGGAAGACCGCGAGACCGAACGCGACGGCGACGACGGACAACCAGTCCCGGTGCGTGACCGTCTGGCGGTTCCAGCGCGAGACGAGGCCGACGGTGAAGAGGAGAGACGTGGTGATCAGGGGTTGGACGATCACCAACGAGCCCTTGCGCAATGCGATCACCTGGGTAACGAAGCCGCCGATCTCGGCGACCACGCCCGCGAGCCAAAGCGGGTTGCGGACCACCCGAAGCAGCAAGGCCGGGCGGCCTGCGTATTGATCCGGCACTTCGGATGCAGGCCGCTGCTGGAGAGCGACACCGGTGCCGAAAAGGGCCGACGCGACCAGCGCCAGGACAACCGTCATCTTTTTCTCAGCCTACGGGGTAAGACGACCGTGTCCGCCCTACACTGGTTGATAGTCAACGAAAGTACCGGGGACCCAGCCACGTGTAATGGCCGGAACCCCACCGTTTGTAGTGGCCGGGAATCGGATCTGTGTATTCGCCGGAACCCGGCCTTGTGTAGCTGTCGCCGGAGCCGGCCCTGTGTACCGGCCATGTGAAATTGTGGCCGGGAAACCGGCCCTGTGTATGGCCGGGAAACCGGCCCTGTGTAATGGAGGATAGAGACTGCCCCAAGGCAAGGAAGATGCAATCGTGCTCGAAGGCACGGTGAGCGAGGCGCTGAAGAACGCCATGTTCAAGGTCCAGCTGGCCAACGGACATGAGGTCCTGGCCCATAACTCCGGCAAGATGCGCATGAATCGCATCCGCGTGCTTCCCGGCGACAAGGTCCAGGTCGAAATCAGCCCTTACGACCTGACCAGAGGCCGCATCACCTACCGGTACAAGTAAAGGCTGGCTCAGGCCGAGTCCTCGTCTTCCGCCAGGAGCCCGTTCGCAGCGGCCAACGCGGTAGCTGCACGAACCGCCTCCTCGTAGACCGCAGTCAGGTGCCTTTCGACCAACGAAGGGTCGAGAGGCAGCGGTGGCGCGCCCAGGGAACGCACCACCGCGGCCGGATCGCCGGTCGGGCGAATCTTCACCGGCTCCGACTCGGTTTCGGAGCGGCCCCAGAAACGTTGCTCGGCGAGCCGCCGGCTCGCGGCCGGGCGCCGGCGCTTGCTCAAGCCGCCACCTCCTGGCCGGTCTCATCCGACGGCTCGTCCTCGACTAGCTCGTCCTCCCGCAAGCCCAGAACGCTCCGCAGCTGCTCGGCGTCGAGATCGCCCAGGCTGCTGCGAGCGGGCAGCACCATCCCGGCGACCTTCCGCTTGCCTGCCACGATCTCCTCCACCCTTTCGTCGACCGTGCCCGGGCACACGAAGCGGTGTGACATGACCGTCTTGTCCTGGCCGATCCTCCACGCCCGGTCCCGAGCCTGGTCCTCGACGGCGGGGTTCCACCACCTGTCGTAGAGGACCACGTGGTTCGCTGCAGTCAGGTTCAGACCCGAGCCGCCGGCCTTGATCGACAGCACAAGCGCTCCTGGACCGGTTCCGTTCTGGAACTCCTCGATCAGCGAGTCGCGCACGTTGCGGGCAAGACCGCCGTGGTAGCAGCCGATCTTCCTGCCGGTCCGCTCGCTCAAGTAGGTGGCCATCCGCTCCCCCCACCGGGCGAAGTGGGTGAAAATCAGGATCCTCTCGCCGTTGGCGAAGACCTCGCCGACCAGCTCCTCGAGCCGGGCGAGCTTGCCGGACCTTCCGACCAGGGTGTCGCGGTCGTCGTCCTCCCGAAGGTAGGCGGCGGGGTGATCGCAAATCTGCTTCAAGGCGGTGATGGCCGCAAGGACCTGGCCCTTCCGGGCGTTGGAGTCGGACTCCAGACCGCCGGTCAGCAAGCGGTCGATGACCGCTTGGTACAGGCCGATCTGCTCAGTGGTCATCGGGCAATGCTCGATCTTGTCGACCTTGTCCGGCAGCTCTGCGGCGATCTCGGGCTCGGTCTTCGTGCGGCGGAAGATCAGCAGTCCGTTGAGAGCGCGCAACGCGTTCTCCTCTGAAGCCCTGGCCGGAGCCTGAGCAGGCGTGCTCCCGTTCGTAGAAGCGGTGTTTCTCGACAGGTTTTCTATGAACGCGTTCCGCGGGCCGACCAAACCAGGGTTGGTGAAGTCGAGGATCGCCCACAGGTCACCGAGGCCGTTTTCGACCGGCGTGCCGGTGAGCGCCATCCGCGAATGGGCCTGCAGGCGGCGTAGCTCGCGCGCGGTGTCGCTCTGGTAGTTCTTGATCACCTGTGCCTCGTCGACAACAACCCGGCGCCAGGTGATCTTCGACAGCGCATCTATGTCACGAACCGCGGTGGCGTAGGTGGTGAGCACCACGTCGGAAGTCGAGGCGAGCTTCGCAATCGAGTCGCCCTCAGCGCGCCGCGGGCCGTGATGCATCGTCACCTTCAGCCCTCGCGTGAAGCGCGTGGCCTCCTCGGCCCAGTTGCCGAGGACCGCCGGCGGGCAGATCACGAGCGCAGGCCCGTGTCCGCGATCGACCAGCAGGTGGGCGAGGATGGTCGGGGTCTTGCCGAGGCCCATGTCCATCGCCAGGCACCCTCCCAGACCGGCACGGTCGAGAAAACCGAGCCAGCCGCCGGCCTCCGCCTGGTAGCTCCGCAGCTGCCCGGCGAATCCGTCAGGGGTGTCTATCGGCGCCGGTGGATGGGTCGTGGCGCCGCGCAGGAGGTCGGCAGCCCATCCGCTTCCGTCGACCCGCACGGGACCACCGAGCGCCGAGCCTTCGAGCCCGACGGCCTGGCGCAGCACGGCCGCACCTGTGAGCTGGGTTATCGACGCCCGTTCTGCAAGGGCCGCCGCCGCGGCGATAAGGTCCGCGCGGTCGAGATGGACCCAACGTCCGCGCACCTTGACGAGCGGCTGCGCCTCCCTGGCCAGCGCGACGACGCCGGCCGCGTCCAGCTCGAGATCGTCGAAGAAGACGGACCATTTCACGTTCGCCAGCTGCTGGACCCCGACCTGGGTCTGCCCGTCCACAGCTTCCGCGTAGAGGCGGAGCTGCGGGCTCGGCTTCCTGCTCGAAACCTTGGGCAGCATCACATCGAACCCGGCGCCGACCAATGCCCGGCCGGTCGTGAACATGAGCTCGACCGCCTCGTCGCCGTCGAGGACGACCTGCCCCCGGCGGGTGCTCGGTCGTCGAAGCGCCGGTATGAGCCGCTCGAGTCGGCGAAGTTGTGCTTCGACCTGCTGCGACTTGGTTCCGGAAGCCACCACGAGCGCGTGCTCGACCGGCATCGGGTGCTTGTCGATACCGGTCGCCTCCACCGAGAGCAGCCACCCACCGTCACTCTCGGGTGGGTCCAATCGAACGGTCAGGCCGACCCGGTGGTTGGCAGTGACCGGCGACGCCCACCTCTTGAGGTCCTCCCCGACCTTGGCGGCCGGCTCTGCGTCCGCGGTGAACGGCCTTCCGTCCAGGCCGTAGAGGACGGCTTCCGCGGTCTCGGTCCGGGTCCGCGCGTGTGGCGCCGCGGCGGGAGCCACCAGCCTCGCCGCACCGGCCCGGCATACCGCGTCGACGACTCCGGCGAGGACCGAGCGGCACACCGAATCAGGCTGCGCCGAGGCCTGAACGGCAGCGACCGATCCCGGCATCCGCGTAACCAGATCGTGCAGGCGATCCCGGGCGACTAGGGCCGGCACCCAGCGAACGCGGTGGCGCGACCCGCCCTTCTTCGGCTCGGAGGAACTGGCCGAGGTCCCCCTGACGACCGGGACCATTCGACCCTGGGCGACCAGCTCCGTCCCCCAAACGGCGATCTCGCCCAGCCACCTGAGGCTCGGCCCGACGGTGAGCTCGGCCTCACTGACCCCGACCTCGGCTGCGCCGACCTGGCCGGCACCTATCCCTACCAGCCAGCCCAAAGTCTGAGACAGGGGCGCCGACTTGGCCTCGGCCTGTCCGGCCGGCGTGTTCACCGAACTGTGGCGCTCCCATCCGATAACTGACGCATCCGCCCTGGCCAGCAGCTCCTCGAGGTCCTCGACCGATCCGGCGGTACCAGGAGCACCCGCCCAGACAACGACTCGCCCCTCGCCCCACGATGCTTGCAGAACGGCGGGCTCGGCCGGGGTCGGTTCCTGCGCGGACTGGTCTGCGGAGACGCCTTCGTGCCTGCCGGAATCGGAGGCGCCACGCTGCCCGCTCGAATGGGGATCGCCGGCGCCGTTCAGAGACGGGGGGTCGATCGAATCGCCTGAGACGCGCCCCAATGCCTCGGCAAGCCGCTGCCGTTCATCGGCGAGGTCGGCGAGCACCTGGTCGCGCTCCTCCCCCACCAGCCGGTGGGCACCGACCAGCAGGTCGTCTGTCTCATGAATAAGTCGTCGTAGCGCAGCAGCCCAGCCAAGGGGATTCTCGGCAAGTTCAGCGACCTCGGCGCGAGACGCCCAGCCACCAGCCTCGGCGGCCGCCGCTGCTTCCAACGCGATCCGATCCAGCTCTCTCTCCACTCTCGATGTGACCGCTCCCGCACCCCACCTTCTCCGGTCGGCTTGCGGTGCTGCCACCAAAGGCCCGTACTCCCGGACCTACTTATTCAACCTGCTCGGGCTTCCTTCCATTCCTGGCACTCACCCTGTGACCTGCCAACTACCCCTGCCGCAGCGGTCCACCACCACCGTTACCGCGACGAATGCCCCCGTCAGCGCTCCACTGTAGCGCCTGGGCCGTCCAACCGCCAGCATTGCCTCCGCCACGGGGGGCTCGACGGACGAGCCGCCGCCCAGGTCCTTGCGCAGCGCTTTCGCCTGACGTCCCTGCTCCGCAGGAAAACGATCCGGCCGAGCGTTGCGGTTCGTTCCTCGGACCTAGACGGGATTCTCGCTGCTTCTGCTAGCCGGCAGGCTTGAGCTTTTCGGGGTGGCTCGACTCCACCATGCGCCGCATGCCGTCCCGCCACCGGACCTCTGCGGGGCCGATCAGCTCCTCCATGTAGGTGGTGTCGATGGCGACCGAGGGCAGCGCAGCTGTGGTCTCCTCGAATACCGGTTCCGCTCCGACCAGGCTCCCGAGGTAGCGGCACCACTCCTGGACGCTGACAACATCCTGGCCCGCCCAGTTGACCGTCACCGCCGGCACAGCAGCCGCCCCGAGCAGGAGTGGGATCTGGCGGATGATGTCGTCGCTGTGGATCGGCGAGTAGACGGTCTCCTCGCCCGGAAGCACCTGGATCGGGGCGCCGGCCAGGATGCACTCCAGGTGCATCGACGGCCAGGCGACGGCCTCGCCGTACGGCACGTTCAGGCGCGGGATGATGGTCGGCACCCCGTGAAGCCGGGCGCTCAACCTGGCGACCGCCTCGGCGGCGATCTTGGAGATCGAGTAAGTGGTCAGCAACGAACGATGGTTGTCCCCGAGGGGGTCGTCCTCGCGCATCTTGTGTGCGCCGTTCGGCTGGTATACCCCGGTCGAGCTGCAGTGCAGGAAGGCCTTGACGTCCTTGTAGTGAGCCATCAGCAGCCCCAGGTTCTCGGCATTGGAAGCCAGTGCAGCCGAAAAATCGGGAGCGTGGCTGACCGAAAGGTTGATCACGTAGTCAACGTCGTGCGGCAGCTGGGAAAAGTCGGGGTTCGCCAGGTCAAGCGTGGCAGTCCTGACGCCATGCTCCTCGAGCTCGGATCGCGCTTTCGCGTTACGGAACCGGGCGGCACCCCACACCTCGTTCTTGGCCGCGAGGCTCCTGACAACCGGGCCCGCCACCATCCCGGTAGCCCCCACGACCAGGATCCGTTGTCCTTCTAGTTCTGCCATGGCTGTCTCCTACTGGTCAGGCCTCGCCGGCGGCGATCAGGGCGCCGAGCCGTACAAGGCTGGTGGTCGCGCCGCCGAGGGTCAGCTCGAGCTGCTTGGCGGCAAGGAAATAACGGTGCAGGGGATACGTCCGGTCGACCCCGACGCCGCCATGCAGGTGCTGGGCGGCGTGGACGACCCGCTGCCCGCCGTCCGCCGCCCAGAACTTCGCGATCGCTACCTGCTCGTCGGCCGGCCGGTCTTCGGCGAGCCTCCAAGCTGCCTGTCGCGAGGTCAGCTCGACGGCCTCGGCATCGATGTACGCGTCGGCGGCCCGCTGCCCGACCGCCTGGAAGCTGGCGATGACCCGGCCGAACTGCTGGCGCGAGCGGGCGTACTCGGCGGTGAGCGCCACCGCCGACCTGCAGGTTCCGGCCATGAGCGAGCAAAGGCCGGCGGTGGCCCGCGGGAGCAGCCACGACAGAACTTCGCTGCCTCCGAGGATCCTGTTTTCCGCCACGACGGCCCCGTTGAGGTCGAGGCGGGCTTCGGGGATTCCCGTCGTGGTGTCCAGGCGAGTCACCTCGACACCTTCCGACGACGGGTCGACGACAGCAACGATCGTCTCGCCCTGTTCGGTCGCGGCCGGCACCAGTACCCATCCGGCGATTGTTCCGGCGGGCACGCACATCTTCGTTCCGTGCAGCTCCCACCCAGACGAGGTCCGCTTTGCGACTGTCGTCGGATGCTCCGGGTCGGTTCCGATCTCGACCAACCCGGCAGTGAGCACCAGATCACCGGCGGCCATCGGAGCGAGCAGTTCAGAGCGCAGCTCCGGCGAGCCGAACCTGGCGACGGGAAGCCCACCGAGTACGAGCGACGCCCAAAGAGGGACCGGCGCGGCTGCCCGGCCGGCCTCCTCGAGAAGGACCGCCACCTCGCCGAACCCAAAGCCGCTTCCTCCCTCGTCGGTTCCGACGGCAAGGCCGAGCAGGTTGCCTGCGGCGAGGGCCTTCCAGAGGGTCTGGTCGAATCCGTCATCGCCCGATTCCACCTCCGCCCTTCGGGCATCGGTGAGATGACCGTCGAACAGCTGCCGGGCGGATTCGACTACGGCTGACTGCTCTTCGCTGAATGAGAAGTCCACGAGTCTCTCCTTTGTCCCTGGCCTACCTTGAGGCCCGTGGGAAGCCGAGCCCGAACATTGCGATGAGGTCCCGCTGGATCTCGTTGGTGCCTCCGCCGAACGTGAGGATCAGAAGGCTCCTGTAAGAGCGCTCCAGGTGCCCCCGCACCCCATCAGCGGAGCCGTCCTTGAGGTAGGAGCGCTCGCCGATGACCTCCATGAGGAGGCGGAAGGCCTCGAGGTAGAACTCCGTGCCGAACACCTTGGTCGTCGAGGCGTCGGCGACTGCAAGCTGGCCTTGTGTCGCGGTCCACGCGACCTTCCAGTTGATCAGGCGAAGAAACTCGAGCTTCGCCCTGACCTTGGCCAAGTTGAGCTGGACCCACGGCTGGTCGATGACGCGGCTCCCGTCGGCGAGGCGATTGTTCCTTGCCCAGGTGACAACCTCGTCGAGCGACCTTTCGATGACCCCTGATGAGCAAAGAGTGACGCGCTCATGGTTGAGCTGGTTGGTGATCAGGCCCCAACCCTCGTTCTCGGCGCCGATGCGGCACGTGGCCGGAACCCTTACGTCGTCGAAGTATGTGTGGTTGATGTCGTGCTCACTGAGCAGGCGCATCGGCGTGACGGTGATCCCCGGGGTGTTCATCGGGACCGCGAAGATGGAGATTCCCTTGTGCTTCTTGGCATCAGGGTCGGTGCGGACGGCGAGCCAGATGTAGTCGGCATCGCCAGCCAAGCTGGTGAACACCTTCTGTCCGTTGATCACGTACTCGTCGCCGTCTCGCACCGCGCTCGTCACCAGCCCGGCCAGGTCGGTTCCGGCCCCGGGCTCGGTGTAGCCGATGCAGAAGTGGATCTCCCCTCGAAGGATCTTCGGAACGAAGTGTTGCCTCTGCTCGTCGGTCCCGAAGTTCATGATCGTCGGGCCCACAGTGTTGATGGTCAACATAGGCACGGGCGCACCGGCGCGCATCGACTCGTCGAAGAACACGAACTGCTCGATCGCCGAGCGACCCTGGCCGCCCCATTCCTTCGGCCAGCCGATGCCGAGCCAACCGTCCTCGCCCATCTGGCGGACGACCTTCCGGAGTGCGGGACCGACTCCATGGCTCTCGGCGAGCTCGGCCTCGACTTCAGGCGTCAGCAGCCTCTCGTAATAGGAGCGCAACTCCTTGCGAAGTGCCTCCTGCTCGTCGGTATAGGCGATGTACACGTGCGGACCCTCCCTGCAGGCAGGTTATAAGAACGCGTTCTAGATCGCTAGTGCGCGGGGTACCGCTGAGCGGGACCGTCCCATCGGTCCGGGTTGAAGCCGTAACTGAAATCGGTTCTACTTGACCGCCGTGGAGGCGAACCTGGCCGATCTTTTCGAATTCGCAGCCGACACCTTCGCTGACAGGCAGTACCTCGTAGCAGAGGGGAAGCGGCGCACCTACCGGGAGATGGAGGCACGCGCCAACCGGCTCGCCCACCACCTCGCCGAGCAAGGGGTGAAGGCCGGCGACCACGTCGGCATCTACGCGCTGAACTCGGTCGAATGGGTCGAGTCGCTCTGGGCGATCTTCAAGCTGCGTGCGGTCTGGATCAACATCAACTACCGGTACGTCGCCGACGAGCTGCGGTACATCTTCAACAATGCCGACCTGGTCGGGCTCATCCACGCCCGTGAGTTCGCTCCCCGCGTTGGCGAGGTTGGCGACGTCCTCGGGAACATCCGATTCACCCTGGTCATCGACGACGGGTCGGGGCATCCCGACGGGCGTTCCGACGCCGTCGACTACGAGAAGGCTCTCGCCTCCCAGTCGGAGGAACGCGACTTTGCTCCGAGGTCGCCGTCCGACCGCTACATCCTCTACACCGGCGGGACGACCGGCATGCCGAAGGGCGTGGTCTGGCGCCACGAGGACGTCTTCTATGCGCTCGGCGGAGGCATCGACGCTCTCACCAACGAGAGAGTCGCCGACCCGGGAGACCTAACCCGCAACGGAGCGGCCGTGGATCCGCTTACCTTCCTTCCGATAGCCCCGCTGATGCACGGAGCGACGCAGTGGGGCGTGATGGGTCAGAGCTTCCGCGGCAACAAGATCGTCCTGGTTTCCCGCTTCGACCCCAAGCAGGTCTGGGAGCTGGTCGGGCAGGAGCGGGTGAACTCGCTGTTCATCACCGGTGACGCCATGGCGCGGCCACTCGTCGATGCGCTCGACGAGGCGGGAGCTTCTTACGACACGTCGTCGCTCGTGTCGCTCAGCTCCACCGCGGCAGTGTTCTCGCCGTCGGTGAAGGAGGACTTCTTCCGCCATTTTCCGAACATCATCATGACCGACTCGATCGGTAGCTCCGAGGGGGGCGCCAACGGGGTTTCCTACGTTTCGAGCGGTGCGACCGAGATGAAGGGCGGCCCGACTGTCAAGGGACTCCTCGACACCGTCGTCCTCGACGACAGCGGCCAGATCGTCCCGCCCGGCTCCGGCGTCATCGGTCGTGTCGCCCGGAGAGGCAACATCCCCCTCGAGTACTACAAGGACCCGGTGAAGACCGCGGAGACCTTCATTACCGTGGACGGGGTCCGTTATGCGGTCCCCGGCGACTTCGCGTCAGTCGAAGCTGACGGCTCGATCACCCTGCTCGGGCGCGGTTCGGTTTCGATCAACTCCGGTGGCGAGAAGATCTTCCCCGAGGAGGTCGAGTCGGCGCTCAAGTCGCACCCGGCCGTCTTCGACGCAACCGTGGTCGGAACACCCGATGAGAGGTGGGGACAGCGGGTCACGGCCGTGGTGCAGTTCCGCGACGGCACCCAGGCGACCCTCGACGAGCTGCAGGAGCACTGCCGTTCGAAGATCGCCGGCTACAAGGTCCCCCGCGAGCTCCACGTCGTGGGCTCCATCCAGCGTTCCCCCAGCGGCAAGCCCGACTACCAGTGGGCGAAGAACGTCGCCCTCACCGCCTCGGACTCCTAAGCGCCGGCGAGTATCCGAGCCCCCTCTGGGCGTAGCTTCGGCGTTTGGGGGTGGAAAATGTCCGCCGACGGCCATTTTTCACACCCGAATGCAGATTCCACGCCCAATCTGATGCGACGGTTGCGACAACCGGGCCTCTACGCGCCGGCGAGAAGGAAGCGCCCGGCGAATTCGAGTTCGTCTCTGACGCTGGTGACGGCCCGCCAGCCATGGACCCATCCGATCAGCGCGGCGAACCAAACGTCGCAGAGGATCCTTACGACCGCGTCCCGTCGCTCTTTTTCCACGTCGAATAAGGCTGTTTCGAGTATCCGCATCAGGATCTCGTGGATCTCCGCCTGGTAAACGTGAGTTCCCTGATCGGGGCCGGCGACCGCGGTCACCAGGGCTGAGCTGAGCATCTGGTTGCGCTCGATCGGCCGGCTGGCGCGGCGGATCACGTCCACGACGCGAGCTTCGGGGGTGTCGCCGGCGGCGGGTCGATCGTCGAGACCTCGCTCCAGTTCCCCGGTCCACTCCGCGAGAGCAGCGGCGAGGAGCTGGTCCTTCGACTCGAAGTACCGGTAGATGGTTCCGAGCGCGACGTCGGCCCTGGCAGCGACGTCGCGCATTTGAACCAGGTCGTAGCCGCCCTCGGAAGCAAGCTCGGTCGCCGCGGCGATCACCCGCCGCCGACGGTTCGCCTGGTTGGCGCTGAGTCGTGCTCCCTTCGGCGGCTCGGACGAGACCGCCGGCGATGTCACAGGGTGATCCCACCGTCCAGGGAGATGATGGAACCGGTCATGTACCTGGCTTCATCCGACGCCACGTACGCGAAAAGGGCCGCTATCTCGTCCGGGCTGCAAAACCCGAGCGGCGAGATGTAGCGGGTTATCCGCTTGAACTCCGCTCCAGGCGGCAATTCGGAAAACTCCGTGACCATCGGGGTTTCCACCCCGCCGGGGCAGATCGCATTGACCCGCAGCTTGCGATCCCAGTACTCGAGGGCGAGGGCCTTGGTGAACATGATCACGCCTCCCTTGGACGCGCAGTACGCGGCCTGCCAGGGTTGCGCGACCAGACCGGACGTCGACGCCGTGTTCACGATCACCCCGCCGCGGTCGAGCACGTAAGGAAGCACTGCCTGAGACACGAGGAAGGTGCCGGTGAGGTTCACCGCAATGATCCGGTTCCATTCTTCCGGCTTCAGCTCGTGGGTGTTGTAGAAGCGTCCTATCCCGGCGATGTTGCAGAGGATGTCCGGCTCGCCCACCTGACCGGCCGCGTCCTCGACCGCGCGCCGGACGCTCGTGGGATCGGAGACATCGCAGGCTATAGCCGTCGCCTTGTGACCGGCGGACGAGATCTCCGACGCAGCCTTCTCCGCGCCTTCGGCGGACAGGTCCAAACAAGCCACCGCGGCACCTTCGGACGCGAGCCGGCGAGCGGTCGACAGGCCGATCCCGGACGCCGCGCCCGTAACGATCGCGGTGCGGCCCTCCAAACGATTCATCGGTGGTACCTCACGGGAAGCTCCTTGATTCCGTTGATCCACGGGGACCGGAGCCGGCGCGCGCCGCCCGCTGGGGCGACGTCAGGCATGTGATCGCCAAGAGCGTTGAACATCAGGTTGATCTCGACTTTCGCGAGGTTGGCTCCAAGGCAGTAGTGCGGGCCGCCACCGCCGAAACCGACGTGCGGGTTTGGGTCCCTGGTTATGTCGAAGATTTCAGGGTTGTCGAACACCTCGGGGTCACGGTTGGCGGCGCTGTAGCAAAGGCCGACCCGCTGCCCGCCCTTGATGTCAACTCCTCCGATGGACGTCTCCTCGAGCGCTGTCCTCTGGAAGATGACCACCGGCGTCGCCCACCGGACAACCTCGTCTGCGGTAGTCGCAGGGCGCTCGGCCTTGTACAGCTCCCACTGGTCCGGGAAGTCGAAGAAGGCCATCATCCCGTGGGTTATCGCGTTGCGGGTGGTCTCGTTGCCGGCGACGGCGAGGAGCAGGACGAAGAAGGCGAACTCGTCGGGGGTAAGCCCCCTGCCGTCGACGTCCGCGCTGACCAGCTTGGTCACTATGTCGTCGCGCGGCTTCTCGGTCCGGTCCTGACCAAGAGCCATCGCGTAGTTGATCAGCTCGGCGGATGCGATCACCGGGTCGATGTCGTACTCCGGGTCGTCGTAGGCGATCATCTGGTTGGACCAGTCGAATATCTTCGACCGCTCCTCCTGGGGGACTCCGATCAGTTCCGCGATCGCCTGGAGGGGCAACTCGCACGCGACGTCCGTGACGAAGTCGCCGCTCCCGCGCGAGGCAGCCTCTTGCACGATCTTCTCGGCGCGCTCGGAGAGAGCCTCCTCGATCATGCGGATCGCTCTGGGGGTGAAGCCGCGAGAGACAATCCTGCGCAGCTTGGTGTGGTCCGGCGGGTCGACGTTCAGCATGATCACCCGCTGCATCTCGATGTCCTCTCGGGACATCCCCTCAGCGAACCGGATGATCGCGGTGTTCTCCGAGCTGGAGAACAACTCCGGCTTCAGAGATACCTCTCGCACGTCGGCGTGGCGGGTCAGGAGCCAGAAGCCCCCATCGTCGAATCCGTAGCCGGCAGGCTGACGGTTCCACCAAACGGGATCCGACGCGCGAAGGGCGGCGAGCTCCTCGAAGGGAATGCCTCCCTGAATCCGATCGGGGTCGGTTACGTCGAAACCCTCCGTCAACGCCAAGTTGCTCACCCATTTCCTCCAGTTACATCCGTATTTTTAGAGCACGTTCTATTTTTGGCCGAGGCTAGCGGGACCGCGGTCATCTCCGCTGGAAGTTCGGGATGCGTTTCTCTGCGAAAGCCTTCGGACCTTCCTTGGCGTCCTCGCTCGCGAAGACCGCCTGGCCCCGCGGCCACTCCTCGGCGAAGGCGTCCGTCTCCGGGACCCCCCCGGAGGTCCGGAGTGTCTTCAGCACGGCCTCCACAGCGAGGGGCCCGTTGCGTCCGATCTGCTCGGCGATCTCATGCGCCTTGGCGAGCGCCTGGCCGTCGGGAACAACGTGGCCGACCAGGCCGAGATCCTTCGCTTCGGACGCCGTGATGTGCTTGCCAGTGAGGAGTATCTCCGCTGCGGCGGTGTACGGGATCTGTCGCGGAAGGCGCACCGCCGAGCCTGCCATCGGGTAGAGCGACCACCGGACCTCCGACACGCCGAAGCGAGCGCTTTCGCCCGCGACGCGGATGTCGGTGCCGAGAAGGATCTCGGTCCCGCCTGCGATGGCGACACCTTCGACTGCGGCGATGATCGGCTTCGGCGGCCGATCGATCTTGAGGAAGCCGCGCCACAACAGGTCCGGATCCGCGGCGATCTTCTCTGCAGCGTCGGCTCGGGCACCTTCCTCGTCGGAGTTGCCGGCCATCGCTTTTAGGTCGGCGCCGGAGGAGAAGTTTCCGCCCGCGCCGGTGAGGATGATGCAGCGGATGCCGTCGTTGGCGGCCGCCTCGTCATACGCCTCGACGAGGGTCACCAGCATGGAGCCGGTGAACGCGTTCATGCGCTTCGGGCGGTTCAGGGTCAAAACCATGGTCGGCCCCGACCGCTCAACGATGACTTGGTCGACGACCGTGGAGTCGGCGGTCACTTGTTCCACGCGGGTATCTCCTTCATGTAGGAACTCTCTTCAACGCGCTCTGCAATACGCCAGCCCTGCGGGGTCCGGACCAGCCGGTCTCGGTACCAGATCCCGCAAACGAGCAACTGCGGGTCGTTGCCCCCTTTGAACACCATCGGGTTGTGGCAGATGGTGCGCGCGGTCGCCTCGTCTCCGGCGATGTCGACGACGCTGGAGCCGATCAGATGCTGCGAGGACGCGAACAGCTTGAAGCTGTCGTCGAGGAACTTTTTGATCTCGGGGAGATTCCCCGCGGCTCCTCCGACTGCGGTGTAGTCGATTCGAGCATCCTCGGTGAAGACGCGGTCGAGAGCATCCCAGTCGCGGCGATCGATTGCGTCGGTGTAGCGAGCGAGAAGATCCTGGATCTCGATGCGGTCGGACATCTCCTGAAGGTCGAGCAAGGTCACTCCTCCTGGAATGTGATTTGGGACGCGACTCGGTTCGGGTCTGTCTTCAGTAACTGTTTCAGTACTTTTCCGGCCGCGTTGTGGGGCAATTCCGATCGGACGTCGAGCTGGGTCGGCACTTTGTACTTGGCGAGCGTCTCCCCGACCCAAGCCTGGATGCCGTCGAGGTCGATCAGCGCGCCCGGTTGAGGGACTACGACCGCTTTCACTTCCTCGCCGAGCACCCGGTCCGGAACTCCGATGACAATCGCCTCGGCGATACCCGGATGCTCGATCAGGCGGTTCTCGATCTCGATCGGGTAGACGTTTTCGCCACCTCGGATGATCAGGTCGGTCCCGCGACCCTCGAGGAACAGAAGCCCGTGCTCGATCCGGCCGAGCTCACCGGTCCGGTACCAGCGATCAGAGTCCAACGCGGCTTCGGTCGCTTCCACATTGTCCCAGTAGCCAAGGAAGTTGCTCGGGCCGCGCAAGTGGATCTGGCCGATCTCGCCGGCGGAGAGGAGGTCCCCGTCGACCCCCCGGATACAGATCTCGTAGCCCGGCACCGGCGCGCCTACTGCGTCGGGGTGCTTGACCGCGGCGCGGCCGTCCTGGTGGGTTCCGGCGCCGCAAGTCTCGGTCATGCCATAGCCGGTGGCCATCCGGCTCACCTGCGGAAGCTTCTCCCTCACCTTGCGCCACAACTCCGGCTGGAAGGTCGATCCCCCTCCTCCAACTCTCCGGAGCGAGGAGAGATCGAACTCGTCGATCCTTGGATGCTCGAGCAGCCGCCAGAGCTGGGTGGGCACGATCGACCAGGCGGAGGCCTTGAACCTCTCGGTCATCTCGAGATGGACCTCGGGATCCCAACGCCCCGGCGGCGGATAGGCGATCGTCGACCCGATGTAGGGGCCGCCGATCAGCGCCACGGAGAAGCCCGAGATGTGGAACATGGGCGAGACGCCAAGCGAGATCTGCGGACCCGAAGGTGCCTCCGCCTGGCTAGAAGGCGGTTCCAGCGACAACCCGACGGCGCCTTGGAGAGCGGCCTGCTGCATCATGTTGACGTGACAGCGGTGGCTCAGCACCGCTCCTTTCGATCTCCCGGTTGTTCCGCTGGTGAAGAGGATGCAGAGGGGGTCGTCCTCGCCAGTTGTGCCGCTCGGCCGCGGGCTGCCGTCCCACTTCGCCCTCAACCGGTCGAAGTCGTCCTCGAAGCAGACAACCGGTACGTCCACCGAGCCAGCCGGCAGTCGCTCGAGCCTTCGCCGGTCTCCGAACAGCACCTTGGGCCGGGCCAGCCCGATCCCGTGAAGAAGCTCGGGCCCGGTCCACCATCCGTTGAGCTCAACGACGACCGCGCCTATCGCGATGGCCGCCCATGCGGTCACTGCATGACCAGGGATGTTCGCCGCCACGATGCCGACCCTGTCGCCCGGTTCTATGCCGAAGCCGTCTCGGAGCGCCCCGGCCATGGCGGCGATCGGATCGTGAATGCTCCGGTAGGTGTAGGTCCGGTCCGGAAAGATCAGAAACGGTTGATCGCCGAGCCGTTCGGCTGCCGAGGCGAGCATCTCGGGGGCGGTTCGGAACCGTTGCGCGAACACGGGCATCGTCGCCCCGAGAACGTTCTCCGGGCGCATCTCGAATGGCGCACCGGCCCCGGTCAACGCGGTGCGGGTCGGGCGGGGAAGCAGGCGGTCCTCCTCCCAGCGGAGCGCCGCCGCCTCCCCTCCTCTGTTGGCCATCAACATCCCTCCGCTGTGCCTGCGCCTTCGCCGACCCGGGTCCCGGTAGGCTAGAATCAGCTTTCACTCAAGTCAAAGAGCCGGTCCCATCCTCCGGCAGGCCTCTGAGACTGGATCCCCACGAGCCCTACGACTGGACCCTGAGACTGGAAAGGCTGGCGAGAGTCCCTCCGTGCCGAAGCGATCCGCGCCGCGGGTAAGCGCCCCTCCCCTGCCAGAGTCCCTCTCGGAATCACAGCGAGAGCGAAGGGACCGCATCGTCGAAGCTGGCCTTTCGCTGCTGCGAACCCAGGACCACAGCCAGATCCAGATGAAGGACGTGGCGGCCGAGGCAGGTGTCGCGCTGGGGACCGTGTACCGGTACTTCCAGTCGAAGGACCACCTCTTCGCGGAGGTTCTCGCGTCGTGGGCGCGCCAGCTTCGCACCAGCGTCGAACGACGCCCGCTGAAAGGAGCGACCAACGCCGAGCGTCTCACCGACGTTCTGCATCGTTCGATGCGGGCCTTCCAGAGCTGGCCCCAGCTGGCCCGGGTCGTGATGACGCTCGAGTCGTCGGAGGACCCGTTCACCCGGGAGATCTTCGCCCGGAACATGGCGCACAACACCGACATCTACGTGGAGGCCGTGCGCGGTCTCCCCGAGGATCTGACGCAGGAGCTCGTCCGGGTGGCGACATCGGTTTTCGATCTCCAGCTCCGGCAGTGGGTGGTCGGCGCCCAGTCGATCGCCGATGTTTACGACCGGATCGGTCGCTCGGTGTGGTTGATTTTCGAATTCTCGGAGCGGCTGCCGGCCGAAGCGATCCGGGCAGCAGTTCTGGCCTGACTTAGTTCTCTTCAGGAAGGACGACGTTTGCCTGTCACATCGGAACTGACCGACGGAGGTGTCGCCGAAGTAGTGATGGACTGCCCGCCGGTCAACGCGCTGCGAGTCGAGGACTGGTTCTCCCTCGCCGATCAGGTGAACGCTCTGGGCAGAAACACCGAGACACGGGTGGTCATCCTCCGCGCGGAAGGACGGGGTTTCAACGCCGGGGTGGACATCAAGGAGATGCAGGAGAAAGAGGGCTTCGACGCTCTCATCGGTGCAAACCGCGGGTGCTTCGCCGCCTTCGCCGCGGTGTACGACTGCGCGGTACCGGTCATCGCGGCGGTGCATGGATTCTGCCTCGGCGGAGGGATCGGCCTGGTCGGAAACGCCGACGTCATCGTCGCCTCGGACGACGCGTATTTCGGGCTACCCGAGGTGGACCGGGGCGCGCTCGGAGCCGCCACCCACCTCAGCCGGCTGGTCCCCCAACACCAGATGAGGGCGATGGTCTACACCTCGACGACAGTGACGGCCGGTGAGCTGCTGTCCTACGGGACGGTGTGGAAGGTGACGTCGCGAGAAGCCCTGCTCGACTCGGCTCGCGAGCTGGCCGGAGCGATCGCCGAGAAGTCGCCGGCGGTGATCCGCGCAGCCAAGGAATCGCTCAACGGCATAGACCTGTGGGACGTCAAGCGGTCGTACCGCTACGAGCAGGGCTTCACTTTCGAGCTGAATCTGTCCGGCGTCGCCGACGAGCATCGCGACGCCTTCGTAGCCAAGCGGGAAACGGACACCTCGCGATGACATCGAAGCTTCTGTCCGAGGAGCAGGTCGTAGCGCAACTGGCGGACGGGATGACGATCGGCATCGGCGGCTGGGGAAGCCGCCGCAAGCCGATGTCGATCGTGCGGGCCATCGCGCGCAGTGATCTCAAGGATCTGACCATCGTCAGCTTCGCCGGGCCGGACCTGGGCCTGCTCTGCGCAGCGGGCAAGGTGGCGAAGGCGCTCTACCCCTTCGTGTCGCTCGACTCGATACCCCTCGAGCCGCACTTCCGGGCGGCCCGGCAGGCGGGTTCGATTGAGGACATCCCGTGGGACGAAGGCATGTTCCTGCTCGGCCTGCAGGCTGCTGCATGGCGGGTTCCGTTCCTCCCCACCAGGGTTGGCCTCGGAAGCGATCTGCCTGCACTGAACCCGATGCTGTCGACGGTCCGGTCGCCTTTCGCTGACGGCGAGCAGCTCATCGCGGTGCCGCCTCTGAAACTGGACGCCGCGATCTGCCATTTGAACCGCGCCGACGAACGGGGGAATGCCACCTTCCTGGGCCCGGACCTCTACTTCGACGACCTCTACCTGCGTGCGGCGTCAACCCGACGGTTCATCTCCGTCGAGCGGGTGGTGCCGACCGAGCAGCTCGAACGCGAGGCCGGTACCGAGTTGCGGCTGCGTATAGCCCGATTGATGGTCGACGGCATCGTCGAGCGGAGCGGAGGTGCGCTGTTCACGTCTTGCGTGCCCGACTACGAGCGCGACGAGGGCCTTCAGAAGGAGTACGCGGCGTCGGCCAAGTCGTTGGAAGCGTGGACCGAGTTCCGCAGAGATTGGATCGACGTGACCGAAGACGAGTTTCAGGCCAAGGTGCGTGAGCGCCGGTGAGCGAGACTGCCCATAAAAGCGCTGACCCTTCAAGCACGGCCACCCGTGCGGAGATCTGTGTGGTAGCCCTCGCCGAGTGCTTCCGCGGCGACGGGGAGATAGTCGCCAACCCGATCGGAACGATCCCGATGATCGCCGGCCGTCTCGCCAGGGCTAGCTTCGAACCGGACCTGATGGTGACCGACGGGGAGGCGGCCCTGGTCGCCGGCGACGAGGCCTTCGCCTGGCCGAACGGGAAGGTTGTCGAGTACTACAACCCCTACCGCTCGATGTTCGACGTGGTCTGGTCCGGGCGCCGGCACGTCGTGATGGGTGCAACCCAGATCGACCCCTGGGGCAACCAGAACTTCGCCGCAATCGGTTCGGACTACCGGGTGCCGAAAACCCAGCTGATCGGTTTTCGCGGGGCGCCCGGCAACACCGTCAACCACGCCACCAGCTACTGGGTCGCGAACCACTCCCCCCGGGTGTTCGTCGAGTCGGTCGATGTGGTCACGGGCGTCGGGTGGAAGCGGGCCGCCGAGGCCGGCGGCGCTGCCGTTGAGTACTTCGACCTGCGGAAGGTGGTAACCAACCTCGCCGTCCTGGACTTCAAAGGCCCGGACCACCGCATGCGACTGGTCAGCGTTCACCCCGGGGTCGCCGTCGAGGACGTGGTGGCGGCGACAGGGTTCGAGTTGGCGCTGGCTCCCCAGGTGGCCGAGTCGAGGCTCCCGACCGACGCCGAACTGACGCTCATCCGCGACGTGATCGACCCGGACGGCCTGCGAACGTCCGAGATCCCCGACTAGTCCGAAGCGAGGCTGGACATTGGAAGCGAGGCTGGCACATTGAGTGGGCACATGGAATTGGCGCAAGGCCGGGTCCCGGTCATAGAAGGGTGGTTCACCGTCGAACCTCCGGCGCTGCTCGGGCGGCGTTGCCCCGCCTGCGGGACCTACATGTTCCCGCCCACCGGGCAGTGGTGCCCGAATCCTCGGTGCGGTTGCGACGATCTTGAGACCGTTCCGCTCTCCAGGAACGGCACAGTGTGGAGCTACACCGACGCGCAGTACCAGCCGCCGGCGCCGTACCTTCCGCGGACCGATCCCTACGAGCCATTCGCCATCGCGGCCGTCGAACTGGAAAAGGAACGCATGATCATTCTCGGCCAAGTCGCCGACGGTTACGGAGTCGGAGACCTCTCTGTCGGAACTCGTGTCGAGCTGGTCGTCGAACCACTCGAGTCCGATGGTGAAGCCGCCAAGCTGGTGTGGCGGTGGCGCCCGCTCGGGGAGGAGGTCGATCAATGACCGGCGGATCAGGGACCGGCCAGGTTGCGGTTATCGGGGCTGGTATGCACCCCTGGGGCAAGTGGGGCAAGCCGTTCGTCGCCTACGCGGTAGCAGCGGCCAAGGCGGCGCTCGGAGACGCAGGGGTGGATTGGTCCGACGTCGACTTCATCGCTGGCGGTGAGACCGTGCGCAACGGTTACGGCGGTTACGTGGCGGGCTCGACCATCGCCAGGTCGCTCGGCTGGAACGGGGCGAGGGTCGCGACCTGCTACGCAGCCTGCGCGTCGGGGTCGGCCGCCGTGGAAGCCGCCCGCACCCGCATCCTTGCCGGGCTGTCAAACGTCGCGCTGGTCATCGGAGCCGACACGACGCCGAAGGGGTTTCTCGCGCCCAACGCCGGGGACCGGTGGGACGATCCGGACTGGTTGCGGTTCAGGCTGATCGGAGCCACCAACCCCGCCTATTTCGGCCTGTACGCCCGCCGGCGGATAGACCTGTACGGGGCGAGCCCCGCGGACTTCGCGGCGGTGAAGGTGAAGAACTCGAAGCACGGTTTGCACAATCCGTTCGCTCGCTACCGCAAGGAGGTGGCCGCCGAGGACGTCATGGCCTCGCCGGTCGTCGCAGACCCCCTGCGGCTTCTCGACATCTGCGCCACGTCCGACGGAGCGGCCGCGGTGGTTCTTGCGTCTGCCGAGTTCGCAAATCGCCTCGGTGTCAGAGACTCGGTTCGGATCCGAGCCGTGTCGACGGTCACGCCGACCTTTCCCAACACGATCGTGGACCTCCCCGATATCGCAACAGACTCCGCCGCCTCTGTCGCACCGCCGGCGATCGGCTATCGGGAGTCGATAGCCGCAGCAGCTTACGAGGAATCCGGCATCGGCCCGGAGGACCTCTCCCTGGCCGAGGTGTACGACCTTTCGACCGCTCTCGAGCTCGATTGGTACGAGGACATCGGGTTGTGCGCACGCGGCGAGGGGGAAAAGCTGCTCCATGAAGGAGTGACCTCCATCGGAGGGCGCGTCCCCGTGAATCCTTCAGGCGGGTTGGCCTGTTTCGGCGAGGCGGTTCCGGCTCAGGCGATCGCCCAGGTGTGCGAGGTCACCTGGCAGCTTCGGGGCCAGGCCGGTGATCGCCAGGTCGCTAACGCAAAAGTTGGCCTCACCATCAACCAGGGTTTGTTCGGCCACGGATCCTGCGTCATCCTGTCGCGGTGAGCCCAGAGCACACGGCGGATTCCACCGGGCCCAAGCCAGACCCGGCGGTAGCGCTGCGCACGCCAGCGTGCGACCTGCTCGGAGTCCGCTACCCGATCGTCCAGACCGGAATGGGATGGGTGGCAGGTGCGCGCCTGACCGCAGCCACCTCGGCTGCCGGGGGTTTGGGCATCCTCGCATCGGCAACCATGACCTACCCGCAACTCGAACGGTCGATCAACGAGGTGCGCGAGAGGACCGATAATCCCTTCGGGGTGAACCTGCGCACCGACCATCCCGAGGTCGAACGGTTCGTGTCACTGATGGTGCGGGAAGGTGTGAAGGTGGCGAGCTTCGCGCAGGCGCCGAACGCTGCCATCGTTTCCCGCCTGAAGGAAGCCGGGATCGTGACCATGCCGACCATCGCCGCACCCCGCCACGCCGAAAAGGTCGCCGCGCTCGGCGTCAACGCGATGATCGCTCAAGGACACGAAGGCGGGGGCCATACCGGGCCCATACCAACCAGCCTGCTCCTGTCAAAGGTGACGTCACTCGTGGACATTCCCGTCCTTGGCGCCGGAGGTTTTCACGACGGGCGGGGGCTCGTAGCCGCGCTTGCCTGGGGCGCTGCCGGCGTAGCCATGGGAACGCGGTTCCTTCTCACCAAAGAGAGCACCGTCCCCGACGAGGTGAAGGCCCGTTATCTCGGCGCGGCTCTGACCGACACAGTGGTGACACGCGCGATCGACGGCGCACCCCAACGGGTTATCCGGACCGAATTGCTCGATCGACTGGAAGGTCGTCTGGGCGCGGCGGGCACGGCGGCCCGAGCGCTGGCGAACGCGATGCGCCTTCGCAGGCTGACCGACACCTCCCTCCCCGGTCTGGTTCGTGAGGGTCTGGCGATGAAGCGAAACAGCGAGCTCTCCTGGGCTCAAGTGGCGATGGCGGCCAACGCCCCCATGCTGACCAGGGCGACGATGGTCGAAGGACGACTCGAGGCGGGGATACTTCCGACAGGTCAGGTGACCGGGCTGATCGACGCGCTGCCGACCGTGTCCGAACTGATCGAAGGCATCGTCGCCGAGGCGGTATCTACGCTCGTCTCGCTCAGCAAACGCGTCGAGGATCGGCCTCTCTAGGAAAGCCGCTCCACGATGGTGACGTTCGCCTGTCCGCCACCTTCGCACATCGTCTGCAGGCCGTACCGCCCACCGGTTCGCTCCAGCTCACCGAGAAGCGTCGTCATCAACCGCGCGCCTGTCGCTCCCAGAGGATGACCGAGTGATATCGCCCCACCGTTGACGTTCACTTTCGAATGATCGACCTTGAGGTCGGCCATCCACGCGAGTACAACCGATGCGAAAGCCTCGTTGATCTCCACCAGATCGATGTCGTCCAGCGTCATTCCAGCCTTGTTGAGTGCATACGCAGTTGCCGGGATCGGCGCGGTGAGCATCCACACCGGGTCTGCTCCACGCACGCTCAGATGATGGATGCGAGCGCGCGGGGTAAGACCATGTGTCTTCAGGCCGCGCTCGTTGACGATCAGCAACGCCGCCGAAGCATCAGAGATCTGGCTCGAGACCGCGGCCGTCAACCGGCCTCCCTCGACCAGCACCGGCAGCGACGCCATCTTCTCCGGCGAGGTTCCTCGGCGAGGCCCTTCGTCGGCAGTGACGCCGGCGACCGGGACGATCTGCCCATCGAAACGACCCTCGTCAGCGGCGGTGATCGCCCGCTCGTGCGAAGCAAGGGCAAACTGCTCCATCTCGTCGCGGGTGATGCCCCACTTGGATGCGATCATCTCCGCCGCGCGGAACTGGGATATCTCCTCATCGCCGTAACGGGCCCGCCAGCCGGTCGAACCCGAGAAAGGATCCTCGAACCCGTATGCCTGCCCCGCCAGCATCGCCGAACTGATCGGGATCTGGCTCATGTTCTGCACTCCGCCGGCCACGATCACATCGGAGGTCCCACTTAGGACGGCCTGGGCGGCAAAGTGGATCGCCTGCTGCGACGACCCGCATTGACGGTCGATCGTCGTCCCCGGGACCTCGTCGGGAAGGCCGGCCGCCAGCCAACACGTCCGGGCGATGTCTCCCGCCTGCGGCCCGATGGTGTCGACGCACCCGAAGATCACGTCCTCGACAGCGGCGGGGTCGATACCTGTCCGCTGCATAAGGGCGCCGATCGATGCGGCTCCCAGATCTGCGGGGTGGACACCCGACAACCCGCCGCCCCGCTTCCCCACCGGGGTCCGGACCGCGTCGACGATATAAGCCTCACTCCCTGAAACACCCTTTGTCCCTGAAACAGCCTGTGTCATTGCATCATTCTCCTAGATTCCGAGCGCTGTCGCGACTTTCGAAGTGTGTTCGGCGGAGGAACCGAATGCGGCCGCAAGGCACCACACCCTCTTCAACCAGAAATGAAGGTGGTAGTCGTCGGTGTATCCCATCGCCCCGTGGCACTGCAGCGCGACTCTGGCCGCTAAGCCAGCGGCTTCGGACGCCATCGCCTTCGCCATCGAGACGGTGCGTTCCCACTCGACCCCGCCCGACGGCGCCAGATACGCAGCAGTCCACACGGGCGGGGCGGCGAACTCCATCGCCAGGTGGGCGTCGGCGAGATGGTGCTTCACCGCTTGAAAACTTCCCACCGGAACTCCGAACTGCCGTCGGTCCTTCACGTACTCAACGGTCATGCGAACCAGCTCACGGCCAAGCCCGATCAGCTGCGCGGCGGCAGCGAGGGCGCACCGATGTTCCATTCCGTCTGAGGCGAGCGCCGTTCCGGGACCTCTAGGCGTCACCCTGGCGAGATCCCGCGTGCGATCGACCGAGCCCACCGGTTCCAGGGTGACTTCGGACTTGTCGTAGTACCTCGCGCCACCCGATTCCTCGACGAGGAACCCGCCTGCCACGGTGCATGCGGGAGCCAGACCGGTTCCCGAAGCCACCACTGTCACGACCAGCGAACCGTCCATCACCGAAGCGAGGTTCCCGATCGGGTCGCCGGCCGCGACGAGCGCCGGAACCGCGGCGGCCGCAGTCTCCAGAACCGGGAGGGGGAGTGCGGTCCTGCCCGTCTCGGCGAGAACCAGCGCCATGGTCACCCAGTCGAGGCCGCTTCCTCCTGCCTCCTCGGGTGCAAGCAATCCATGCACACCGACGCTCGCGAGCTCCTCCCACAGCGACATCAGCGGGGCCGCCGAGCCCGCGGCCCACGCCTGCTGAAGGGCAGCTATATCGCAGCGCTTTTCCAGCAGCGAGGCCACCGCGTCGCGCACGGCGACCTGGTCGTCGTCGAATCCGAAATGCACCGCTAAGCCCTCGGCAGCCCGAGCAACCGCTCGGCCGCGATGTTGCGCTGGATTTCATTGGTGCCGGCATAGATCGGCCCAGACAGAGCGAACTCGAATCCGCGCATCCATGGGTCGTCGATCTCCGCGTCGCCCCCGCGCAAAGCCAGTGCCGTCTCATGAAGCTTGATATCCATCTCGGACCACCAAATCTTGTTGAGGCTGGACTCGGCTCCGGGCTTGGCCCCGTTTACGAGCGACGTAACCGATTGAAGCGTGAAGAGCCGGTACGCCTCTGCTTCCATCCAGCCGCGAGCAACCGCGTTCCGGAACGACGGATCGATGACAACGCCACTGGATGTTCTTTCTCGGTAGAGCGACAACAACCGCTCGGCGACTGCCACGAAACGACCCGGAGACCGCAGCGTCAGGCCGCGCTCCGAACCGGTCGTGGCCATCGCGACCGACCATCCCTGGCCGACGCCGCCCAGGACATCGTCATCGCTGATCTCGGCACCGTCGAAGAAGACCTCCGCGAAGCCCTCGTCCCCATCCAGCCGTCCGAAACCCCTGACTTCGACTCCCGGGATGTCCAAAGGAACCAGCAGGTAGGTAAGCCCACGATGGCGCTCCGACTGCGGGTCCGTCCGAAACAGGCCGAACAGATGGCTGCAGAAAGCTCCGCGTGTCGTCCAGATCTTCTGCCCGTAAAGCTTCCATCCCCCGGCGGTACGCTCGGCCCGGCTGCTGATTCCAGCCAAGTCACTTCCTGCGCCCGGCTCCGACCACCCCTGGCACCACAAGTCCTCCGCCGCCGCCATCCGGGGAAGGATCCTCCTTTGCTGCTCGTAAGTGCCGAACTCGAACACGGTGGGAGCCAACAGGAAGATCCCGTTCTGGGTCACGCGCTGCGGTGCGCCCGACCGGTAGTACTCCTCCTCGAATATCAACCATTCCCAAAGACTCGCACCTCGACCCCCGAAGTCCTCGGGCCAGGAAACGACAGACCATCTGGCGTCGAAGAGCTTCCTCTCCCACTCGAGGTGGAGCGCGAATCCTTCCCGGGTGTCCCCCGAAGGAAGCGCCGGGCGAGGAACGTTCTCCTCCAACCACGACCGGGCTTCGGCTCGGAACGCCTGTTCCTCCTCGCTCCAGGTCAGGTCCATCGCAATCCGACTCGTCTTGGGAGCTGGGTCACAGGTCCGGAATCTCGCGTACAACAGCGTTCAACCAAGCCGGCGTCTCCCCGCCACCGTCCACGACGAGCTCGGCACCGGTCACGTATGCAGCGCCGTTTGAGGCGAGCATTACACATACCTCGGCGACGTCGCGTGGCGTCGCCAGCCTCCCTGCCGGAATAGTGGCCTCGACCTTGGCGACATCCTGCCCGTAGTACTCCTCGAGCAGCTCAGTGCGAAGAAGGCCGGGGCTCACCAGGTTGATTCGCACCTTCGGCGCCCATTCGATCGCGAGGCTGCGGGTGAGACCGACCAGGCCGGCCTTCGCTGCGACATACGCTGACACGTCGACCGACGGCCGAATGGCGACCGTCGAACCGATGTTGATGATCACGCCACCGTCCTCCTGAGACTGCATCACCCGATTGGCCCGTTGCGCGACGTAGAACGGCGCGACCAGGTTCAAGGCGACCACCCGCTCGAACAGGCGAGGGCTCATTTGGTTCGCGGGAGAGTACGGCGTGCCGCCAGCGTTGTTGATCGCCACGTCGAGTCGGCCGTGCTCCTCTGCGATCGAGTCGACAAGCCGTGCGACCTGTTCCGGATCGCGGACATCGCATTGGACAAAAGACACCGCAGAGTTGAGTTCGGCCGGCTCCGTGCGGCCGCAGGTCACCACGGTGTCACCGGCTTCGACAAACGCGTCGACCAGACCGCGACCCAACCCTCTCCCGCCCCCGGTTACCAGGACCACGCGCGCGTCGCTCACAGCATCCACCTGGACAGCGACTCGACGACGCAAGCCGGTTCGCTGGCACCATCGATCTCGACCGTGATCTCGACAGTCGTTTGGACCCCGCCTGCCACTTCGGCGGCGCCGGTGATCGAAGCGCGAGCTCTCAATTTGTCGCCCGGGCGGGCTGTGGTACCGAAGCGCACCGTTCCGGTCCCGTAGTTGACACCACTAGAGGTCCCCTGGACCTCCAGAAGCTGGGGCATGAACAGGTTGGTGAGCGAAAGAATCATGAAGGGAGGAACGTCATCGCTTTCGGCCGGAGCCACCGACCAGGTCGCGTCGGCGAACTGAGCCAGCGCGTCGCGATCCAGCGTCAGCCATCCGGTCGTTCCGAGATTTTGGCCGACCGCACCGAGCAACTCGTGCGGCGACTCGAAGGTCGTTGCTGCCACGTCGTTCGTCAAAGGGCTGTTCGTCACGGGCTGTTCGTCACGGGTGCTGGCTGCTGACCGACACCACTTCTCCGCTCATGTAACTGGAGTAGTCGCTGGCGAGGAAGACGATCACGTTCGCCACCTCCCAAGGCTCGGCCGCGCGCCCGAACGCCTCCCTGGCCGTCAGGTGCTCGAGCAGCTCGTCCGTCGTCACCTTGGCGAGAAATGGGTGCATCGCAAGGCTCGGGGCTACCGCGTTCACTCTCACGCCGAACGCAGCCGCCTCCATCGCCGCGCACCGGGTCAACGCCATCACACCCGCCTTCGCCGCCGCGTAGTGGCCCTGCCCGGGCTGTGCGCGCCAACCGAGAACGGACGCGTTGTTGACGATCACTCCGCTACGCCGGTCGCGCATGTGCCGGAGGGCCGCCCTCATGCAGCGGAACGTTCCGTTGAGCGTGACGTCGATGACGATCCCCCACTGCTCGTCGGTCATGTCGACGAGTTCTGCGGTTCCCCCGAGCCCGGCGTTGTTGATCAAGACGTCGATCCCGCCGTGCCGGTCGACCGCGGCTGCGAACAGGTTTTGCACCTGAGCTTCGTCGGTTACGTCGCACGCCACCGCGAAAGGCTTCTCGCCACTGATCTCGGCGAGCCGTTCCGCCGCCTCGCCGAGTCGTCGTTCGTGGGCGTCGCTCAACAGAACGGTCGCACCCTCTTCAACGCAGCGCTTGGCGGTAGCGAAACCGATCCCGGTCCCCGCAGCTGCGGTCACTAGGACTCTCTTTTCCCGGAGGAGGTGGTGCCCGTCGACGTACGACGGAGGCTCGCCAAGGCTCACTGGGGCGACGCTCCGTACACGGGCGCCGGCGGCGGAGCCGCGGAGAGAAGGTCCTTGACGACGGCGCCGATCTCGGCCGGATCCCATTTGGCGCCCTTGTCGACCGTCGGACCGTGCTGCCATCCGTCGGCCACCCCGATCTTGCCGGCCTCAACCTCGAACACCCTGCCCGTCACCCCGGCCGATTCCGAGGAACCGAGCCAGACCACGAAGGGGGACACGTTTTCGGCGGCCATGGCGTCGAAGGCGTTCCCTTCGGGCTGCTTCATAGTTGTGGCGAACACCTCCTCGGTCATCCGCGTCCGTGCGGCGGGGGCAATAGCGTTTGCCGTCACCCCGTATCGGCCCAGCTCTGCCGCCTGAACGAGGGTGAGCGCAAGAATTCCTCCCTTGGCGGCCGAGTAGGCCGCCTGGCCCACGCTGCCGAGAAGGCCGGCGCCGGATGAAGTGTTGATTATGCGCGCGTCGTTGTCGCGACCCGCCTTCGCCTCGTCCCTCCAGTGGGCGGCAGCCCACCGGGATATGCAGAAGTGCCCCTTGAGGTGCACCCGGACCACCGCGTCCCATTCCTCTTCGGATGTGTTGGCGAACATGCGGTCGCGGACGAAGCCCGCGTTGTTCACGACCACATCCAGTCGCCCGAAAGTGTCTATCGCCTGTCCGATGATCCGGCGGGAGCTTTCCCAGTCGGCGACGTCGTCGAAGTTCGCTACGGCAACTCCGCCAGCACCGCGGATCTCCTCGACCACCTCCTCTGCGGGGCGGGACGAAACGCCACCGCCGTCCAGAGCCGCGCCAAGGTCGTTGACCACAACATGTGCACCCTGTCTCGCGAACTCGAGCGCGTGGGCGCGTCCGATGCCCCGGCCGGCGCCGGTGACGATGACTACGCGATTGCTACAAAGCATGGGCGCGCGGCGTCGGGCGGTACATCAGGTAGATCCCTCCTTCTCGAGCGCGCTGTCGCGCAGGACATGCTTCATCACCTTCCCGCTCGCGTTGAGGGGGAGATCGGCGACGATCTCGACGACCCGTGGCACCTTGTAGTTGGCGACCCGGCCCTTGGCGAATGCAAGGAAGTCATCGGGATCAACGTGGTGGCCGGGTCGTTCAACGATGAAGGCGGCTCCCACTTGTCCGAGCCGTTCGTCTGGAATTCCGACGACGGCCACCTGCGCCACTCCCGGGAACTCCATCAAGGCTGCCTCGATCTCGGCCGGATACGCGTTGAAACCGCCGACGATGAACATGTCCTTGATCCGGTCGGTTATGCGAAGCCCGTCCGCTTCGTCGAGGACTCCGACATCGCCGGTGTGAAGCCACCCGCCGGGTTCGATCGCCTGCGCGGTGGCGTCCTCATCTTCGAAGTAACCGTCCAGGACCGGGTACCCCCGCACGAGGATCTCGCCGGGCTCTCCCTTATCCGTCGAGGAGCCGTCGGGTCGCACCGTCTTGACCTCCACACCGGGGATCGGCCTACCCGAAGTGTTGGACACCACTTCGGGCGCGTCACCGACCCGGCACATGGTCGCCAACCCTGTGGTCTCGGTGAGACCGTATGCAGTGAGGACCACATCGAAGCCGAGCTCTTCGCTCATCCGTCGAAGCAACTCGACTGGGACCGCCGCCGCACCTGTCACCGCGAGCCTGAGCGACTTAAGCTGTTCCCGCCGCTCCTTCGGCAGGGCCAGCAGGGCGTGGTAGACGGTGGGAGGGCCAGGGAAGACAGTGATGTGCTCGCCGGCGATGAGATCGGCCGCGCCCGAGGCATCGAAGACCGGCACCGGGTAGAGAGTCGCGCCGGCGGTGAGCGCCGCAACGACGCCGGCCTTGGATCCGAACGTGTGAAACAGCGGATTCGACAGCAGGTAACGGTCGCCGAACCCGATCCCGAGGTTGCTCGCGTAATAGCGGTAGGAGCGGACGCTCGCCCCGTGCTTCAGCGGAACTCCCTTCGGGAGGCCGGTCGTGCCGGAAGTGAACATGAGGTCCGAGCAGTCGTCCGGGCCGAGCTCGTCCGACCTCGCCTTCGCTTCTTCCCTGAGATCCGCGGTGTCGCCAGAGGCCAGAAACTCGTCCCAGCCTTCGTCGAGAGCCACCGTCAGGCGCAAATCGTTCAGCTCCTCGCCGGCAAGCATCGCCCGGTAGTCGCGTCCCAAGAAACCGCCAACCGTCAACAGCACCTCCGCCCTGCTGCGGTTCAGTATGTGCGCCGCCTCCCTGCCCTGATAACGGGTGTTCAGAGGAACGAGGACCGCGCCGGCGATGTGGATCCCGAGCATGGCTTCTATCCACGCAGCGGAGTTCGGGGCCCACACCGCGACACGATCGCCCCTGGCGACGCCCGCGGCGATGAGCGCGCCGGCGACCTTTGCGGCCCGATCGGCGAGTTGAGCGAACGTCACGCGCCTGTCGCCCTCCACCACTGCCTCTGCCTCGGGGAAGGCGCGACTCACCGCCGCGAGCAGCGCAGGAATGGTGGCGGCGTTATCTAGGCCGTGGGCTTGGTTGTCGACCGTCTGCAAGTTGTTCCGAACCTGGCGCCAATACAAGAATGGGCTTCTAGCGTAGACGAGGACTCCCAGGGGGACCCAAAGCCATGGCTGCTCAAAGCATTCCTCCGACCGTGGTCGACGACATGCACCGCCCCGCGTACGGAGGGGACCTGTTGATCCGGGGACTCTCCCGCAATCCTTCCAAGCCCGCCGTCTACCTCGGCGATCGCGTCCTGACCTCGGCCGAGATGGCCGATGAGATAAGCCGTTGGGTGCAGGCATACGAAGCGTGGGGCATCACCCAAGGCAGCCCGACGGCCATGCTCGCGGCGAACCGACCCGAGGTCCTGTTTGCGCTCGGCGCCGGGATGGTGGCTGGGACTCGGGGCACTTCTCTCCATCCGATGGGCTCACTCGACGACCACGCCTACATCCTCGAGGACGCCGGTATCGAAACCTTGTTCTACGACCCTTCGGCCTACGAGCAGCGGGCGATGGCGCTCAAGGAACGGGTTCCCGGGCTGAAGCGCGTCCTGGCCCTGGCTCCTACCGACGCGGCGGAGGACGTCCCGACTGCCGCGGCCAGACACGGAAGCCGAAGGCTCAGGCCCGTCAGCGCCTCGCCTGACACGCCCTACTCGATCGCCTACACCGGTGGGACCACCGGGCGCCCGAAGGGCGTCGTCGGCACCTACCGCTCGATGTCGACGATGACCAGTATCCAGATGGCCGAATGGGAGTGGCCGGACGAGATGCGGTTCCTCTGCTGTACCCCGCTCAGTCACGCCGGCGCGGCGTTCTTTGTTCCCACGTTGCTTCGCGGTGGTTCTCTCATCGTGCTCCCGCATTTCGACCCGGAACGCGTCATCGACACCATCGAGAAGGAGCGCATCACCGCGACGATGCTGGTGCCCACGATGATCTACGTGCTGCTCGACCATCCCCGCCTCGGGGCCGCAGACCTGTCGAGCCTCCAGATGCTCTATTACGGAGCAGCTGCGATGTCGCCGAGCAGGCTGGAGGAGGGCATGGAAAGGCTGGGGCCGATCTTCTTCCAGTACTACGGCCAGGCGGAATGCCCGATGACCATCACCGTGCTCCGCCGCGACGAGCACGTGGCGGGCAACCGCGAGCGACTCGCCACCTGCGGCCGGCCGGTGCCTTGGCTCGATATCGCGCTACTCGACGACGAAGGCCATGAAGTCGCCCCCGGCGATCCGGGAGAGATCTGTGTCCGCGGGCCTCTGGTCATGAAGGAGTACCTCAACAAGCCGGACCAAACGGCCGAGGCGTTCAAGTTCGGTTGGCTTCACACCGGAGATGTTGCGCGCGCGGATGACGAAGGGTTCCTCACGATCGTGGACCGGAAGAAGGACATGATCGTGACGGGAGGGTTCAATGTGTTTCCCCGAGAGGTGGAAGACGTGCTGTCGTCGCACCCCGCAGTTTCCGCTGCCGCTGTCATCGGCGTTCCTGACGAGAAGTGGGGGGAAGCCGTCAAGGCGGTCGTCGTACGTCGCCCGGGCAGCGAAGTGGCCGAGGCTGAGCTGATTGCCCTGGTCAAGGACCGGAAGGGCTCGGTATCCGCCCCGAAGACAGTGGATTTCGTGGATCAGATTCCCCTCAGTGCGCTCGGAAAGCCGGACAAGAAGGCGCTCCGATCCCAGTACTGGGACGGTGCAGAACGGCTGGTCAACTGACACAAGCCGGCGGCGCGTGTGGTTGGCTGTGCGCATGGCTACCGATCTGCTCATCGAGGTGGAGAACAAACCCGGGGCGCTCGCCCGGGTGGCCGCGGCGATAAGCGACGCTGGTGTGAACATCTCAGCGGCCACGTGCACCCGCCCGGACGAAACCGCGGTAATGCACATCCTGGTGAAGCACGCCGAGGCGGCCAAACACGCCCTCTCCACTGCTGCGGTGACGGTCACGAGGGAGCGGGAAGTCGTGGTGTTCGAGGCCGAGGACCGTCCGGGGGTCCTTGCCGACCTCGCCCGAAAGGTGGCAGAGGCAGGCATCAACATCGACTTGCTCTACGTGGCGACCAACAACCGCATCGTCTTCGGATCACCAGACCTTGATGGCCTCCGCCGGGCCTTGGGCATCAACGAGACGTAGAAACGGTACGTGTTGGTGGCCTAAGTGGACGGTGGTCTCGCGTTTGGGTGTGAGTCCTGACCGCGTCGAGTCAATTCCCACTCCCAAAAGGACTTTTGGGCACCCAAACAGGCTTCAAACGAGTTTCGCCTACGAGGCCTTCTGCGCAAGCTCCGCCGCGATCTGGATGATCTGGTCCTCCTGGCCACCGACGAGACGCTGACGGCCGCACTCGAGGAGGATCTCGGCACCGGACACCCCGTATCGCTCGGCGGCCCGGTAGGCGTGCTTCAGGAAGCTCGAGTAGACCCCGGCGTAGCCCATGATGATTGCGAGGCGGTCGAGAACACACTCATCGTCCATTACCGGGCGGACGACGTCCTCGGCCGCGTCGATCATGGCGAGGACGTCCAATCCGGTGCGGATGCCGAGTCGTTCCAGGACCGCGGCGAGTGCTTCGACACTCGTGTTGCCGGCGCCCGCTCCGAACCTCCTTGTCGACCCGTCCACCTGCACCGCTCCCGCGCGTATGGCCAGAACGGTGTTGGCGACCGAGAGCGACAGGTTCTCGTGCCCGTGAAAACCGACCTGCGCTTCCGTACCGATCTCGGCAACTAGGGCAGCAACCCGGTCGGAAGCATCCTCCATGACCATCGCGCCGGCGGAGTCGACCACGTACACGCACTGGCAGCCCGCGTCGACCATGATTCTTGCCTGCTTGGCCAGAACCTCCGGCGGCTGGCTGTGCGCCATCATCAGGAAGCCGACGGTCTCGAGCCCGATCTCACGCGCTAGTCCGAAGTGCTGCTCGGAAACATCGGCCTCGGTGCAGTGGGTTGCGATCCGAATGACCGACACGCCGAGTTCGGCCACCGCGGAGATGTCGTCCTTTGTCCCCACTCCGGGAAGCATCAGCGCCGCGATCTTGGCGCGCTGCGCGGTTGCGACCGCCGCCTTCATCAGCTTTCGTTCGTTGACCAAGGAGAAGCCGTAGTTGAACGAGCTGCCTCCGAGGCCGTCGCCGTGGGTCACCTCGATGACAGGAACACCGGCCGAGTCGAGAGCGGCGACGATGGAGGTCACGTCTCCTTCGGTGAACTGATGGCGTTTCGCATGCGACCCGTCACGCAGGGAGGTGTCGGTAACGCGTACGTCGAGCTGGTCCGAGTAGGGCATCTTTCAGTCCGTTGATGTGATGTGCCGGGCGATCTCGTCGCCGACCTTCGCCGCCGCGGCGGTCATGATGTCAAGGTTGCCGGCGTAGGGGGGAAGGAAGTCGCCGGCGCCTTCCACCTCTACGAAGACCGCCACCCGCCCGGTCATCCCGCCCTTCCCGTCTGGTACGTCGTCGAATTGCGGGTCCGTACGCAAGCGGTAGCCGGGCACATAGCCCTGGACCGACTCGACCATCTGACGGATCGAGCGGTCCACCTTGTCGCGGTCGGCATCGCCGGGGAGCGAGCAGAAAATCGTGTCCCGCATGATGATCGGCGGATCCGCCGGGTTGAGCACGATGATCGCCTTGCCGGTCGCGGCACCACCCAGTACCTCGACGCCTCGAGATGTCGTCCGGGTGAACTCGTCGATGTTCTGGCGTGTTCCCGGCCCGGCTGACACAGACGAGACTGTCGCTACGATTTCTGCGTAATCGACGTCGACGACCCTCGACACCGCGTGAACCATCGGGATGGTCGCCTGTCCGCCGCACGTGACCATGTTGACGTTCCGCTCGTTGATGTGCTCGACCAGGTTCACCGGTGGCACCACGAACGGTCCGATTGCCGCCGGAGTCAGATCGATGGCCCGGATACCAGCGTCGAGGTACTTGGCGGAGTTTGCGCGGTGCACGTACGCGGACGTCGCTTCGAACACCAGCTCGGGCAACTCCGGTCGCTGAAGTAGCCAATCGACGCCCTCGTGCGAGGCTTCGAGGCCCAAACGGCGAGCGTCGGCAAGCCCCCTCGAATCGGGGTCGACTCCCACCATGTACCGCGGTTCGATCCACTCTGAGCGGAGAAGCTTGTACAGCAGGTCGGTGCCGATGTTCCCCGATCCGACGATTGCCGCTGTCACCTTGGCCATCTGGTCGTCCTCCAGCCAGTCATCGGAAATTGCCACTCATCGGAAATTGATAGACACGCCGCCAAGCGTGTCGAAGTCCGCCCGCAAGTTGTCGCCTGGGGCCACGTCGAAGGCCCTGGTGCACGACCCGGGAAGAACTACGTGACCCGCTTCAAGGCGTACCCCAAACCTGTGGACTTTATTGGCCAGCCACGCGACCGAAGTCACCGGATTTCCGAGCACCGCACCGGTGCTTCCCGTGGCGATGACCGTTCCGTTGCGCCTGAGAGTGGCACCCACCGTTCGCAGGTCCACCGCGTCGATTCTCGTCGCACGCGCGCCGAGGACCACGCGACACGAGGAGGCGTTGTCAGCAATCGTGTCGCACAGCGCGATCTTCCAGTCACGGATCCTGGAGTCGATGATCTCGATCGCGGGTACCACGTACTCGGTGGCTCTCAACACGTCGGCCGCGTTGCATCCTGGTGCCGGGAGCGGCGCGCCCAGGATGAATCCCACCTCGACCTCTACCCTCGGATAGCAAAGGCCGGCGGTGTCGACCTCCTCGTCCTCGAACACGAACATGTCGTCGAGGAGGTGCCCGTAGTCGGGCTCGTCGACACCCATCATCTCCTGCATGGCCTTCGATGACAGGCCCACCTTGTGACCCCGAATCAGGCGTCCGTCAGCCAGCCGGCGGCGGATGTTGATGAGCTGAATTTCGTACGCGTCGACGACATCGATGTCCGGGTAGTCGATGGTCAAGGGGCCGATGGGCTCGCGGTCGCGCTCGGCGGCCCAGAGCGCGTCTGCGGCGCGCTGGCGCTGCTCGGGGCTCAGGCCGCTCATCCATCCAGGATGACCCAACGCGGTTCCATGTACCAAGAGGTTGTTCCGGTCAACGAGACAGGACCTGGAGCACGGTAGGGGGCGCCGGGCGTAGCCTTCGGGCCATGCGGTTTTCGACGATGTACTCGATGATCGATCCGTCGTTCTACGCCCCGCTCGCCAAAGCGGCCGAGGACGCCGGATTTCACAGCATCGGGCTGGCGGACAGCATCTGCTACCCGAAGGATTCCGATTCCAGCTACCCGTACAACTCGGACGGCACCCGGGAGTTCCTCGAAAACAAGCCATTTATCGAGCCGCTCATCTGTGCCGCCGCGATGGCCGCGGTGACCTCGACGATCCGGTTCCACACCGCGGTGCTGAAGCTGCCGATTCGCAACCCGGTGATCTTCGCCAAGGAGGTGACCTCGGTCGCGGCGATTACGGGTGGTCGCTTTGATCTGGGAGTCGGGATCAGCCCGTGGCCCGACGACTACGAAGTCTGCGGGGTTCCCTGGGAGGGAAGGGGGCGGCGATTCGAGGAATGCATAGACGTCATCAACAAGCTTTCGAGCGGCAGTTACGTCGAACACCACGGCGAGTTCTACGACTTCCGCCCGATCAGGTTGAACCCTGGCGCCACCATCCCGATCCTGATCGGCGGCCACTCGGAAAAGAGCCTCGAGCGGGCCGGGCGCCTCGGCGACGGCTGGCTCCCCGCTGGTATGTCCACCGACGAGATCGCCGCTTCGATCGTCAAGATCAACGAGTACCGCAAGCGCTACGGACGGGACCACTTGCCGTTCGCAGTGCACGCGATCTGCATGGACGCCTTCACCGCCGACGGCGTGCGACGCCTCGCCGATATCGGCGTGACTCACGCGGTCGGGGGTTTCAGCTCCTTCAACCCCTATGGCCGGGAGGCCGACACCGAGACACTGCAGGAGAAGATCGACGCCTTCAACCGCTACTCCGACAAGGTGATCTCGGCCGTCGCCGACCTAGTAGAGGCCTGACTCGAACATAGGCCCGCCCGGGGCTGCAACCCCAGACTCCTCCAGGAGGCGGGGACCCTGGCCGCGCCCCTGGCCGTTCACCTCTTAGCCCATCCCGGTTAACCGCCCTGTCCCGATGAGTGGACCGGCGGTAGGCTTTGGAGCGTGGCAGTACAGCAAATGGGGGGAGAGGGCGGGTTGGAGACCGACGACCGGGGTCACCGTGAGTCGGTAGCTGAGCGAATATCGCTGATCATTGATGCTTTCGATGCATCGACACCTACTCTCAGCCTGAGCCAGCTCACCGACCGGACCGGGCTCCCGAAGTCGACGGTCCACCGCATGGCCGACCAGCTCGTCGACTTGCGATGGCTGGAACGCACCACGACGGGGTACCGGCTCGGCATCCGGTTCTTCGAGGTCGGCGGCTTGGTGTCGACACGGACGCACCTGCGCGAGCGTGCCCTCCCCTACCTCCAGGATCTTCAGGCGGCCACGCACCACTCGGTCCATCTCGGGATCCTCGAAGGCAATGACGTCGTGATCCTCGAGAAGATCTGGGGTCACGGCGCGCCGAGCCTGCCAACCCGTGTCGGGGGCCGGATGCCCGCGCACTGCACCGCGGCCGGCAAGGCCCTTTTGGCCTTCTCGACCGACAAGGTCGTCGACGAGGTAATCGGGCGGGGTCTTGAGCGACGGACCGGGAGGACGATCGTCGTGCCCGAACTCTTCCGCCAGGAGCTGGCAACGGTCCGCACTGCCCACTGGGCCCTCGAGACCGAGGAGAACGTCGCGGGCATGCGCTGCGTGGCAGCCCCGATCCGGGGTGCCGGGCGTGCGATAGCCGCCGTGTCCGTGAGTGGTCCCGTCCATCAGGTCGATGTAAGCCGCACGGTTCCTCTGGTGAGGCGCTGCGCCGCCGATATCTGGAGCCAGCTGTTCGGCAAGCGCACAGCTGAACAGAAGGTGAGCACCGATCCCGACTCGGCGAACCCCTGGGACGTGGAGCAATGGCGCGACTGGCTCGACCAGTTCGCCGGCGAGTGGTTGTAGATATTCCGGTGACCGGGACCCGCCGCCGGCTGCGGTTCCAGGTGGGTACCTAACATCCCAAGATGGAATCCGGTTGGGATCAGGTCTTCGACGTCGTTGTCGTCGGCAGCGGCGCCGGGGGAATGACGGCCGCGCTCACCGCGTCGTCGGCAGGGGCGAAGGCAGTGGTGATCGAAAAGGCCCCCAAGTACGGCGGAAGCACCGCTCTGTCGGGCGGGGGCATCTGGGCGCCGAACAACCCGACCCTCCTCCGCCGAGGCTTGCGCGACGACCCGTCTGACGTTCGTACCTACCTCCGCAGCATCGTCGGGGACCGCGTACCCGCCTCGCGCATCGACACCTACGCCGCGGCCGCTCCGCTGGCCCTCGACTTCCTCGAGAGGACGAGTCCCCATCTCCGATTCTTCTGGTGCCGCGGCTACAGCGACTACCACCCTGAAGCCCCGGGCGGGCGGCCGAACGGCCGGTCGATCGAGGCGCGGCCGTTCGACAAGAGGCAGCTCGGTCCACTCGAGAAAGACTTGCTGGCAACCGGGCTCGGCGGTCCTGCCGGACTCTGGATCACCGCGACGGACTTCCATGATCTCGGCCAGGTGACCCGCACTTGGCTGGGCAAGAAGGCCCTCCTGAGGGCGATGGGCCGGGTGGCTTCGAACGTGGTCCGGCGCCGGCGAATGGCGACCACCGGGCAGGCTCTGGTGGCGAGGCTGCGCCTGGCGCTCGCCGAGGCGGGTGTGGAGATGTGGCTTTCCTCCCCGGTTGTCGAACTCGTGGTGGAGAACGGGCGCGTCGCCGGAGTCGTGGTCGAGCGTGACGGCAATAGGGTCAGGATTCAGGCGGCGCAGGGCGTGGTCCTTGCAACGGGAGGCTTCGACCACAACCAGGAGCTCCGGGCGAAGTTCTTCGGGCAGGTCGACCACGACTGGAGCATGGGCGCCCCGAGCAACACCGGCGACGGGATTCGTCTCGGCGAAGCGCTCGGTGCTGCGACCGACCTGATGGATGACGCTTGGTGGATGCCGGCGTTCGAGCTGCCCAAGCACCGCCTGTTCCCACTGGTCTCCGAGCGGTCCATGCCGGGTTCGATAATCGTGAACCAGGCCGGGAACCGCTTCACGAACGAGTCGGCTCCGTATGTCAACTTCGTGCACGACCAGCTACGTCTGGAGGCAGAGCACGGCGGTTACGTGCCGGCGTGGTTCCTGATGGACCACCGCGCCAGGCGGCGCTACCAGTTCGCCGCGGTCCTGCCGGGACAGCCTTTCCCCAAGTCGTGGTACGCGGTCGGGAACATGCACAAGGCGGACTCGATCGAATCGCTTGCAACTTCGATCGGTGTCCCGGCCGGAGCTCTCCGAGCGGCGGTCGAGGAGTTCAACTCTGCGGTCAGAGCGGGACACGACGACAAGTTCAACCGCGGGGACAGTGCCTACGACCGCTATTACGGAGACCCGACCCTCCCCAACCCATGTCTCAACGAGTTGGTGAAGCCACCTTTCTATGCCGCAAAGCTCGTCCCGGGTGACCTCGGCACGAAGGGCGGTCTCGTCACCGACGAGCAGGCTCGGGTTCTACGCGAGGACGGCTCCGTCGTGGAAGGCCTTTACGCCACGGGCAACACATCGGCGTCCGTGATGGGCAACGAGTACGCAGGTCCCGGAGCAACGATCGGCCCGAGCATCACCTTCGGGTGGGTCGCTGCGCGCCATGCGACAGGCGACCCGTTCGACGCTTCCACCGCGCGGGTGCCGGTTCCGATCCCGGCATAACGGGTTCCGATCCCGGCGCGTCATAAAGCCCGGTACTGCGGCGGAATCAGTCCCTCGTAAGAAACTCGATCACCAGACGTTCGAACTCGTCTTTGCGCTCGACCTGCGCCCAGTGACCGCACTTCGAGAAGATGTGCAGCTCGGCGTTGGGGAGCTGGCGGAAACCCATCAGCGCTCCCTCGACCGGCAGCATCCGGTCGTCACGGCCCCAGGTGATCAGCGTCGGAGCCTTGACCCCCCTGAGCCTCGCCCACATCGGTACCGGCTCCGGATGCTGACCAAGCGAAGAGAAGATGGCGATCGCCGATTCGAGTGCGCCCGGGACGGTCGCGTTGGCAAGCCGCTCTTCGATGAGCTGATCGTCCACGACGGCCTTGTTGGCGACCATGGTGTCGACCCAGGCTTCCATCGCCCCCTTCGATGGGGCCATCATGAAATCCCCGAGGCGGCGGGCGCCCTCGCTCGGGTCCGGTCCGAGGATGTTGACCGCAAGCCCACCTGGCCCCATCAAGACCATCCGGTCGACCCGGTCGGGGTACGCGAGCGCGAACTCCAGGGCTACGTATCCGCCCATCGAGTTGCCGAGCAGGTTTGCCTTCTCGATGCCAATCCCGTCGAGAAGACGTGCGAGACCGTCGGCCGCGACACGCGGGTAGGCGCGGTCGAGTTCCGGTCGCTCGCTCTTGCCGAAACCCGGCATATCCATGATCACGGTGCGGAACTGCCCGGCGAACACCGGGAAGTTGCCCCTGAAATTCGACCACCCGCTGACCCCCGGCCCGGAGCCGTGCAAAAGCACAAGCGCGGGACCGTCGCCCGCCTCGTGGTAGTGGATCCGGTAGTCGCCCTCGAGGTACCTGCTGGTGGTCTCGAAGTCCAAAGTGGTGACCGCGCTCACGTCGCGAAGCCTATAAAACTGGGATGATCGGGCCCGCTGTGCGGTGTCCCGGCCATCGGAATGGGGGCATGGCGGAGGCCTGACCCACCGGACAAGCTTGCACGGGCATGCACGAGAGGAGCAGCAAAGTGAGCGAGCTCGAGGTACTCGACAGGATCCGGGAGCTCACGCCGCTCCTTCGCGACCGCGCTGTCGCCGCGGAGCAGGCCCGGCGCCTTCCGGACGAGTCGGTCAAGGAGCTCAAGGAGACCGGCGTCGTGCGCCTGCTCCAGCCGAAGCGCTTCGGCGGTTTCGAAGCCGATCCGAGACTCTTCTACGAGTCGCTGCTGAGCGTCGCCGCCGCATGCGGTTCGACTGGCTGGGTCACCGGGGTAGTGGGGGTTCACCCGTGGCAGATCGCCCTGTTCCCCGACAAGGTCCAGCACGAGGTTTGGGACGAGGACCCCGACACCTGGGCTAGCTCCTCATATATGCCGGGTGGGCGCATGATCCCGACCGAGGGCGGATACGTCCTCAACGGACGTTGGAGCTTCTCGTCAGGCTGCGACCACTGCCAGTGGGTCATTCTCGGCGTCATGCTCGATCGGGGCGAGGGATCACCACCCGAGATGTGGAACGTACTCATCCCTCGAAGCGACTACCGGATCGAGGACGTGTGGCACGTGATGGGTCTCTGCGGCACCGGGAGCAACGACATCATCGTCGAGGATCTGTTCGTTCCCGAGCACCGGACCCTCAACCTGGTGAAGATGTTCAACTGGGAAAGCCCCGGTCTGGAAGTGAACAAGTCGCCTCTGTACAGGATGCCGTTCGGGACCATGTTCGCCAACGCGATCACCGGGGCGATCATCGGCATGGCAGAAGGGATACTCGTCGAGAACCTCGAGTACACCAAGGCTCGGGTGAGCAAGAGCTGGGGCAAGGCGACCGACGACCCCTACACCGTTTCGGCCCTCGGCCGGGCGGCATCCGAAGTCGACGCTTGCCGGACCCAGCTTCTTCGCAACATCGGGGACATGTACGAAACCGTTCTGCGGAGCGAGCCGATCACCCTCGACGCGAGAAGCCGGGCGCGGCGTGACCAGGTACAAGGGACGGCGCGCGCGATCGCCGCCATCGACGAGATATTCGATCGCAGCGGCGCGGGAACGATCAGTCTCTCGAATGCGATCCAGAGGCTTTGGCGCGACGCCCACGCCGGTCGTCACCACACGGTCAACTCGGTGGACCGGTCGCTGCACAGCTACGGAATGACCGTGATGGAGTTCCCGCCAACCGATGTGATGCTGTAGCGCGTCCAGAGCCAGGAGCAACGCCATGACACCCGAAGACCTCGTCGACATCGAGGCGATCAAAGCGATCAAGTACCGGTACATCCGGGGCGTCGACCTTCGCGATGGCGATCTGATCGGTTCCACGCTGACCGAGGACGCTTCGGCGGCGTACAGCGCCGGAAAGCTCAGCTTCCAGGGCCGCGACGCGATCGTCTCGTTCATCATCACCTCGATGCCGGCCGGAGATTTTCTCACCGCTCACCGGGTGCACCACCCGGAAATCGCCCTCACCGGACCCGACACGGCAACTGCCAGGTGGGCGCTCGACGACACTGTCATCATCCGCAGCGCCAACCTCACTCTGCGGGGCGCGGCCTACTACGAGGACGAGTTGGTGAAGCGTGACGGGGAGTGGCGCATCAAGCACACCGGTTACCGGCGCCTATTCGAGGAGACGACCACCAGGGACGGGGTGACCCTAACGGACCACTGGTGGATCGACGACGAAAAGCTGGACGCCGGGAAGGAACCGGCTACACCCTGAAGGTGCCGAAGCCGCCCCGGAAGAAGACCAAGGGCTCTCCGTCCCTGGACTCGAGCTCTGTCACTCGCGCTACCACCAGATAATGGTCTCCCGCCTCGTGGATCTCGTCGACCGTGCAGTCGATCCATGCGAGGGCTCCTTCGATATGCGGAGCACCATGACCGGCGGGGGTCCAACCCAGGCCTGAGAATTTGTCGGCATCAGAGTCCGCGAAGGTCCATGCGAGTTCTTCCTGGTCGGCCGCGAGAACGTTCAGGCAGAGGTTTCCTGTGAACGACGCCTTGGGCCAGCTCTTGGAGGACTTCCCGGGCGCGAAAGCCACGAGAGGTGGATCGAGCGACAGGCTGAAGAACGACTGGCAGGTGAGACCCGCGGGCCCGTCGTCGTGCATTCCGGTGACGATGACGACGCCGCTTGCAAAGTGACCGAGGACGGTCCGAAAGTGACCTGTCTCGACCTTCACAGGTCGGGCAAGCCGAGCGGAAGGTTGGCCACGTTCTGACCGCCGTCGACCTCGAGCACCTTGCCGGTCACGTATGACCCGGCATCGGAAGCAAGGTAGAGGATCGCCGCCGCGATGTCCTCGGCGCGGCCCAACCGCCTGCCTGGGGTAAGACTGATCATCGTTCGGCGCATTTCATCGGTCAGAACCGTACCCAGCGCCTCGGTCTCGATCGCTCCTGGGGCGACGACGTTTACCCGGACTCGCGGTGCCAGGTCCAACGCGATCAGCCGGGTCATGTGGATGAGAGCGGCTTTGGCCGTCCCGTAGGCGACGAACCCGCGGTCGGCAAGCCGCCCGATCGCGGATGCGACGTTGACGACCGACCCACCGTCGGAAGCCAGCATCACCGGCGCAGCGAGACGGGTGAGCTCGAACGCGACGGTTACGTTGAAATGGAACGCCCGCTCGAGATAGCCCGGGCTGGTGTCGAGGAACGGTCTCGGCATGGTGCCCCCGACGTTATTCACGACTATGTCCAGTCGGCCGAACGCCGATGTCGCGGCCTCAATCAGCTGAGGAAGCGAAGCTAGGTCGTTGAGATCGGCCGGGATCGGCACGACGCGTCTGCCGGTCTCGCTCTCAACCTTCGAGGCGAGCGAGCTGAGGTCCTCAGCGTTGCGGGACGAAACGACCAGGTCCGCTCCGGAGGCTGCGAGCTCCAAAGCTGTCGCCGCGCCGATACCTCGACTGGCCCCGGTGACTATCGCTACCCGGCCGTCGATCCGGAAACTTTCAGCGAGCATGACAGGAAAGCGTAGGGCTGGCCTCAGAAGGCAGTGGAACGACCGTCCCGCTCGTCGGGACATCCTCCAGCCTCGCTCAGGCCAACCGATCTACCGTTGGATTCCGGGCCGAGGGCCACCTGGTCCGTTAAAAGATGGGCCCGCAGAATGCGCAGAAAAAGGGAGGGAAGTCCATGGACGAGCGCCGGCAGTTGTTTATCGGCGGAAAGTGGGTCGACTCGGCGGCAACCGCCTCGATCGACGTAATCAGCGCCTCGACCGAGGAAGTACTCGGGCGCGTCCCGGACGCAGTGCCAGCCGATATCGACCGGGGGGTAGCCGCCGCCCGAGCCGTGTTCGACGGAGGCGAGTGGTCGGGGCTCGCACCTACTGACCGGGCTGCTTACCTGAACGCCCTCGCGCAGGCCCTGCAACGGCGCGACACCGAGATCACTTCGACGATCACATCCGAGAACGGCTCGCCGATCTCCCTCTGCTCGATGCTGCAACTGCTCCCAACCACCATGACCCTCGACTACTACGCCGATCTGGCGAGAAACCTCCAGGTCGAAGAGCGACGCGAGGGGATGCTCGGAGGGGTCGTTGTCCGCCGTGAGCCGATCGGTGTCGTTGCCGCGATCGTGCCGTGGAACGTTCCCCTCTACACCGCGGCGTTGAAGCTTGGTCCCGCCCTCGCCGCCGGGTGCACCGTGGTGCTCAAACCGAGCCCTGAAACTGCGCTCGACGCCTACCTTCTGGCTGACGCGCTCATCGAGATCGGCCTCCCCCCCGGGGTCGTGAACATCGTCGCCGCGGATCGGGAAACCAGCGCGTACCTGGTCACCCATCCCGGGATCGACAAGGTCGCCTTCACGGGAAGCACCGCAGCCGGCAAGACGATCGCGGCAGCGTGCGGTGAGCTCCTGCGCCCGGTAAGCCTCGAGCTCGGCGGCAAATCGGCGGCCATCGTGCTCGACGACGCGGATCTGGGCCAGGTGGCCGACGCCCTGCTGCCGATGGCTTCGATGATGTTCAGCGGCCAGGCATGCATCGCACAGACACGGGTCCTCGCGCCCCAAGATCGCTACGACGAAGTTGTGGAAGCTCTCGCGGAGAAGGTCCGAACCCTACCCGTCGGCGATCCGTTCGATCCTTCGACGATGTTCGGGCCTCTGGTCAGCTCACGCCAGCGGGATCGCGTCGAGTCGTACATCGCGCTGGGTCAAGAGGAGGGGGCCAAGGTCGCGGTCGGCGGAGGAAGGCCGTCGCATCTGAACCGGGGATGGTTCGTGGAGCCCACGGTCCTTGCCAACGTCGACAACAACATGCGCGTCGCGCGAGAGGAGATCTTCGGACCGGTGGTATCGGTGATCCCGTACGGGGACACCGAGGAGGCGGTCCGAATAGCCAACGACTCCGAGTTCGGTCTCGGAGGCGGGGTTTACAGCTCCGACACCGCGCGTGGCCTGGAGGTCGCCCGGCGGATCCAGACCGGAACCATCACGTTGAATGGGATCGGGCTCGAAACCTGCGCTCCGTTCGGCGGGGTAAAACAGTCGGGCCTCGGCCGCGAGCTCGGTCCGGAGGGCCTGTCGGCTTACTTCAACCTGAAGTCGATCATGGGACTGCCGGCTACGAGTCCCGGCTGATGCCCGGAGCCTCGGACAGCCCGGGTGCCGGGCAGGGATTGTCTGCAGCGGCACCAATCGCCCCGCGGCCAGCACGCGAGGTTCGGGGGTGGGATGCAGAAGCCGATGTTGTAATCGCCGGCTACGGATGCGCCGGCGCGTCCGCGGCGATCGCGGCGCGAGAAAGGGACGCCTCTGTCCTCGTGCTCGAACGGGCCAGCGCCGGCGGGGGTGCCAGCGCGATGGCCGGCGGTGAGATCTACCTCGGCGGTGGGACGGCGATCCAGAAGGCTTGCGGATTCGACGACACACCCGAGGCGATGAGGACCTTCCTTTTCGCCGCCACCGGACCCGGACCGAACGAAGCGAAGGTCGATGTCTACTGCGAGCGGAGCGTCGAGCACTTCGACTGGCTCGTCCAGTGCGGTGTCGTGTTCAAACCCACCTTCTACAGCACGCCGTGTTGGGAACCACCAACTGATGATGGTCTCGTATACACAGGCGGCGAGAACGCTTGGCCCTTCAACGAAATCGCCAAACCCGCGCCCCGAGGCCACGTGCCGCAGATGCAGAACAAGCGGCCGGGCGAAAGGTCAGCCGGCTGGATGCTGATGCAGGCCCTTGCGAGCACCGCGGAAACTGCGGGAGCGAAGGTCATGGCGGACTCCCGGGTCTCGCAACTCGTGGTCGACGACGCAGGTAAAGTGGTCGGCGTCATCGCGAGAGAGTTCGGCGAGGAACGAGCGGTGCGCGCCCGAAAGGGAGTGGTGCTCGCAAGCGGGGGCTTCGCCGCCAACGCCGATATGGTCAACCTGCACGCGCCGCGCATCGCGGGCCAGATGCCGCTCGGGACCGACGGCGACGACGGTACGTCGCTGCGTCTCGGTCAGGGAGTGGCCGCCGCGGTGGCCCATCTAGATGCAGCACAAACCGCGCTGCCGAGCAATCCCCCGCTGGTGTACCCGTCGATCCTGGTCAACCAGTTCGGCCAGCGGTTCATCAACGAGGACACCTACTGCGGGCGTATGGGGCAGGCCGCGATATTTCACCAGCAGGCGAAGTGCTCACTCGTTCTCGACGAGTCGATCTTCGAGTCCGTGCCGGAAGCCGACCGCTGGGGCGCCCGGCCTACCTGGGTTTGCGAGACGGTGGACGAGCTCGAAGCGGAGATGGCGCTTCCCAAGGGCTCCCTTCAGGCGACGGTCGACCTTTACAACCGGCACGCCGAGCAGGGTAACGACCCGATTTTCCACAAGCGGGCGGAGTTCTTGAGGCCGCTGAAGTCCCCGTTCGGCGGAATCCGCCTGACCGGTCTCCCCTACGCTGTCTTCACGCTCGGCGGGCTGGTCACCACGGTCGAAGGCAGGGTTGTCGGGCCCGGCGGCGACGCGATCCCCGGGCTGTTTGCAGCCGGGAGGGCGACCTCTGGAATCCCGTCATGGGGCTACGCGAGCGGAACGTCCCTCGGTGACGGAACCTTCTTCGGTCGCCGTGCCGGCTGGGCCGCTGGAACATAGCCCGGATGGGGCCATAACACTTATTTTGGACACTTATTTGGACACTTATTTCGACACTTATTTGGACACTTATTTGGACACTTATCTTGTCAGTCGTGTGGGCGGTACTCCGCGGTCCAGGCGATCGGGACGGCCCCGTGGATGAAGCGCGCACAGCTGTCCATCATCCGGGTGAGATTGGCCTGGAACTTGGCGTCGTCGCCCTCGGAGTCGTAGAACACCGCCGGATCGCTCGCGGCGGCCAGCGGGAACGACTCCTCCACTATCGCAGCGAATCCCGGCGCCCCCTCGTTGAGCGGTCTCACCACCAGGTTCTGCACGTAGCGAAAGCTGGACTGGGTCTCGACCGCGACCCGGGTGTGCTCGCCTTGCCAACGCCGGCGCCACTCCGCCCAGCTGAGCGCCGGCGGAACGGTCAGGGGAACGATCTGGGTGAAGCCCGAGCAGCGTGCGCCGTCTGCCGGCGGCGGAGGGCCGTGGAGTTGCAACGACTCCGAGACGAGGTACGCGTCCCACTCCCATCCGTCGTCGACAGGAAGGCACTCGGCGTGGAGACCGACCTCCCCTGCAGCGGCTACCCAGTACGACAGGGTGGCCCCTACGTGGGGCACGTTCGGATCGGGAGCTACTGCGTGAGGGTGCCCGAGAGACGGGTCCACCACGTTGAACTGCAGCCGGGAAGCGCCCCGGCGTCGGAGCTCGTCGGCAGCCGGCCCGAGAAGGCGCTCCCTGAGAGCCTCCCCGCCTCCCGCCGGGTCCCCGACCATGACAGCCACCACCTTCTCCATGGAGAGAAAGTAGAGCACCCCGCTAGGGTCAGCGCATGGCGCTGACCCTCAAGCCTGGCACGTCCTGGTGGGAGACCTACGGCCGGTGCGTGTCCGTGGCCCCCGAAGCCTTCGACTCGGACCGCCTGCGCAACCTGGTGCGCGGCGAGTGGAGGCGCGTCGGAATCCCGGGGGATCACGTGACGCCGGTTGACGGAACCCCGATTCCCGGCCCTCCAAGAGTCAACTACGACGAAGCTGTCGATGCCGTTTCTTACGCTTGCAAGGAGCATGCCGAATGGGCCGGCGTCGATCTGGACGAACGCAAGGCCAGAGTGACTGCTGCGGTCGACGCGATGACCGAGAACAGGGACCTTCTCGCGCTCCTGCTGGTATGGGAGATCGGAAAGCCGTGGCGCCTCGCATGCGCGGACGTGGACCGGTGCCTCGACGGCGTCCGGTGGTACGTCGGCGAGATCGATCGTCAGCTGTCGGCCAACTCGCCCGACGAGCGGTCGCCGCTTCCGGGACCCGTGTCGAACATCGCCAGCTGGAACTACCCGATGAGCGTCCAGGTGCACGCGGAGCTGGTGCAGCTTCTTGCCGGCAACGCGGTGGTCGCCAAGACGCCGAGCCAGGGCGGCTTCCACACCCTCACTCTGGCGCACGCGCTGATGAAGCGCGCCGATCTTCCTGTCACGCTGCTTTCCGGAGTAGGGAGCCATCTCGGCGAGGCGCTCATCCGGAGCGAAGGCATCGGCGCCCTCGCGTTCGTGGGAGGTCGGGCGAACGGCCGCCTGGCTGCGGTATCTCTCGCCGACACCGGCAGGCGGCACATGCTCGAGCAGGAGGGCCTCAACACCTGGGGGATATGGGACTTCAGCCAGTGGCACCTGCTGGCCCAGCACCTGCGCAAGGGCTTCGAATACGCCAAGCAGCGGTGCACCGCGTATCCGAGATATGTCGTGCAGCGAAGGTTGTTCCCGGCATTCCTCGACACCTACCTGCCGGTGGTGCGCTCGATCAGGTTTGGGCATCCCCTCGCGGTGGCATCGCCGTCGGACCCGCATCCGGACCTGGACTTCGGGCCGGTGATCCATTCCACCAAGGCGGCCGACCTCGCCACGCAGTGGCAGGAAGCTCTCCGAGGCGGAGGGATACCTCTCTATCGCGGATCCGTGGGCGACGGAGCGTTCCTCGATGCCCAAGACTGCTCCGCATATGTTGCGCCGGCTTGCGTGCTGCAACCTCCCGCATCGTGGTCGCTGCATCATGCCGAACCCTTCGGCCCCCTCGATTCGGTAGTCATCGTGGATACCGAAGCGGAGCTTCTCGCCGCCATGAACGCCAGCAACGGGTCTCTGGTCTCGAGCATCGCCACAGATGACATGGATTTCGCCGCGCGGATCGCAGAACAGGTTCAGGCATTCAAAGTGGGAGTCAACAAGCCGCGCAGCCGGGGCGACCGCGAAGAAGTCTTCGGCGGCCTCGGGCATTCTTGGAAGGGCGCCTTCGTCGGGGGAGATCTGCTCGTTAGAGCGGTCACCTACGGGTCGGAAGGCGCCGACGAGCAGCTGTACGGGAACTTCCCCAGCTACTCGCTCTTGCCGGAACGCTGATTGGAAAAACACCGAAACCGGGGGGATAGGACAAAAGATGAGCAGCGACACTTCGGACGTATCGCATCGGTCGAGCAGAGACCTCGACGCGGTGAGCGACGCACTCGAGGCGGCATGTGCGACGCACTGGCCGGAAGGAAGGAACCACAAGGTCTCCGGGCTGGAGGGGACGTCGACGAATGGCATGTCGAGCGAAACCCTGTTGTTCGACCTCACGTTCGACGAGCCAAACGCGAAGTCGACCACGTTGAACCTGGTGGCGAGGGTCGCCCCCGCTGCCGCCGACGTACCGGTGTTCCCGAGCTACGACATGCCAGGCCAATTCAAGACGATCCAGACGGTCGCCGAGCTGACGGACGTGCCGGTCCCACCGCCACTCTGGTGCGAGCCGGACGCCGAGGTGATCGGGTCACCGTTCTTCATCATGGGCAAGGTGGAAGGACTGGTACCCCCAGATGTCATGCCGTACACGTTCGGTGACAACTGGTTGTACGACGCCCCCCCGGAGAGCCAGAAGAAGCTACAGGAATCGACCGTCTCGGCGATCGCCAGGCTGCACGCGATACCGAACCCCGAAGATAGGTTCGCGCACCTGCAGCACCCGTATCCGGGCGACACCGCGCTGCGCCGCCACGTCGCGGGAAGGCGAGCTTGGTACGAGTTCGCCGCCAAGTCGTGTGGTCGGTCGGAGCTGGTGGAAAACGGATTCGCTTGGCTCGACGACCACTGGCCCGCTCATGAGAGCGAAACGGTGTTCTCGTGGGGTGATTCCAGGATCGGAAACATCCTTTACAGGGAGTTCGAGCCGGTCGCGGTGCTCGACTGGGAAATGGCAGGTGTCGGCCCGGCGGAGCTCGACCTGGGCTGGTTGGTCTACCTGCACCTGATGTTCGAGGACATTTCGTCCCAGATGGGGCTGCCGGGGATGCCGCACTTCCTCCGAACCGACGACGTAGCCGCGACCTACGAGGGGATCACGGGAAGGAGCCCTCGGGACCTCGACTGGTACATCAACTACTCCTGCCTGCAGCTGGCGATCGTGTTCATGCGAACCAGCTGGCGGCAAGTCCACTTCGGGGACCGCCCGATGCCGGCAACCGTCGACGAGCTGATCATGAACGCCGAAACCCTCGCGCGGATGATCTCCCGATAAATCACGCTTTGTTTGCAAGAGAAGGTTAGGTAGCCTCACTTGTCGTGCTGACGCGCCCGATGAACCAGAAGATCGCCGTCAGCGTGGTGTTCGTCTCCGCGATGTTCCTCAACATCATGGACGCGACCATCGTCAACGTGGCGTTGCCGACGCTCGGGCGGGAGTTCCACGTCCGTCCCGATTCGGTCGACACGGTCGCCATCGGGTACCTGGTGAGCCTGGCCGTGTTCATCCCGGCCTCCGGGTGGCTCGGCGACCGATTCGGCGGCAAGCGGATCATGCTCGCCTCCGTCGTCATCTTCACTGTCGCGTCGGCGCTGTGCGGAGCAGCGACGAGCCTCGGCGAGCTTGTTGTCTTCCGGATCATTCAAGGGATCGGCGGCGGCCTAATGGTGCCAGTTGGCATGGCGCTGCTGTACCGGACGTTCCCTCCGGCGGAGCGGGTGAGAGCCTCGAGCATCCTGGTCATTCCGACGGCGATGGCTCCCGCACTCGGTCCGGTTCTGGGCGGCATTCTCGTCACCGAGGCATCGTGGCGCTGGGTGTTCTACGTGAACGTACCGATCGGCATCGCCGCCCTCGTGTTCGGCTCGGTTTTCCTCCAGGAACAAAAGGAACTGTCACCGGGATCCTTCGATCTCGCCGGCTTCCTGCTCTCGGCTGCAGGCCTCGGGTCGCTCATGTATGGCGTGTCCGAAGGACCGTTCAAGGGATGGGGAACACCGCTCATCGTCAGCACAATCGTGGTAGGGGCTGTGTTCCTGGCGGCGACCGTGTTGGTGGAGCTGCGGACCGCGTACCCGATGATCGACGTAAGGCTCTTCAAGGACCGCCTGTTCCGAAGCTCCACCGCGGTGCTCGGAATCGGGTCGGCGGCATTCCTCGGACTGCTCTTTCTGGTGGCCCTGTTCTTCCAGGATGGTCTCGGACTTTCGGCTCTCCAGTCTGGGCTGAGCACCTTTCCCGAGGCCATCGGGGTGATGCTCGGCGCCCAAGTCGTGACCAGGTTGCTCTATCCGGTGATCGGTCCTCGCCGGATCCTGATCGCCGGGCTTCTGATCCTGGCGGGGACCCTCTCACTCATGACCCTTATCGACAAGAGCACCAACTTGTGGTGGATGAGGGTTCTTCTGTTCGTCGCCGGGTACGGCATGGCCCACGTTTTCGTCCCGTCGCAAGCGGCGGGGTTCGCGACCATCTCCCCGGCCGACACCGGGCGAGCCTCAACTCTTTTCAACGCCGAGCGCCAGCTGGGCGGCGCGATCGGAGTCGCCCTATTGACGACGGTTGTTGCCACGGTCGGGCCAGTCAAGCAGGTCGCTCACCACGCGGTTCCCAACCTGAGCGCCTACCACACCGCTTTCCTCGTCGCCGCGGCGATAGCGCTGCTGGCTGCGGTGGCGGCTCTCACCGTGAACGACTCGGACGCCGCGAAGACGATGGTGCCTCGGCGCCGCCGCGCAGGTGCGTCCGCCGCGCGTGGCGCCGAGCAGGCCGAGCCCGCCGCAGCAACCGCCTGAAACTAGCCGCGCACGCCCGAGCGGGCAATCGCCTTTTCGTCGGTGCCGAGATACGAGGCGATCACAGCGGGATGGTTCAGCACCCCGGTCGGAGTGCCTTCCGCGATCACTCCTCCGAGCTCGAGCGCCACTAGGCGATCGCACAGCCCGGAGAGCAGTGGCATGTCGTGTTCGATGATCAGTATCGAGCATCCAGTCCGCTGTTGCACGCGCCGTAGCAGCGGTCCGAGAGCTTCGGTCTCCTTTTGCGCCACACCGCCCGAGGGCTCGTCGAGCAGCAGCACCTTCGGTTCCTGGGCAAGTATGCACGCGAGATCAACTATTCGCCTCGTACCGGTAGACAGCTCGCCAGTCAGCTTCTCGCGGTACGCGTCGAGGCCCATCAAGTCGATGAGATCGTTGACTACGAACTCGACCTCGAGCTCCGACTCGTAGGACGCCGGCAGTTGCAGGGCGGCAGCGAACATGTCCCGGCTCGCCAAATGCCTCTCGCGCGCAACTGCGATGGTCTCGAAGACGGTCAAGGTCGGGAACAACAGGGCGTCTTGGAACGACCTACCCATCGCGCCCCGGGAGCGGAGGTGCGGCGCCCAGTCGGTCACGTCGATACCCCGAAGGATTATGCGGCCGCCGTCGGCCTGAAGGAAGCCGGACACGCAATCCATAAGCGTGGTCTTGCCGGCTCCGTTGTGCCCGATCAAGCCGAGGATCTCGCCCTGGCGCACCTCGAGGTCGACGTGGTCGACCGCAGTGATACCGCCGAACCTCTTCACCAAGTCTCGGCACGCCAGAACGACCTTGGCGTCCTCTGGGATCCTCGACTCGGTCTCGACTTCGGCTTTCTTGGTGGTCCGGCGCCGCCGGGTCGGCTGCTTCTGCCCGTCAACGTGCAGCGCCGACTCGGCAGCGTCCTGGCTGGCGGCACCGGCGATGAAAACCGACCTGAGGATGTCCGGCCGCTCGAGCAGATCAGAGGCCGGGCCTTCGAAGCGGACCTCCCCCTTCTCCATGAACACCGCCCTCTTGGCGAGGTTAAGGGCCACGTTGACGGACTGCTCAACGATGACGATCGTGGTCCCGCGGTCGTGAACCTCCTGAACAACTTCGAGCAGCTGGCCGACGATGGTGGGCGCAAGGCCCAGGGATAGCTCGTCGATCATCAGCAGCTCGGGCTGTGTCATCAGCGCCGACCCGAGGGCGAGCATCTGCTGCTCCCCGCCGGACAGGTTCCCCGCCATCTGGTTGTGGCGCTCGGCCAGCACGGGAAAAAGATCGAGGACCTCGCCCTTGGCCATCTCGATCCGGTCGGGATCGTCGCGGATCAGCCATGCGGCCATGCGCAGGTTCTCGTCGACCGACAGCGTCGGGAATACTCCCTTGCCGCCGGGCATCAAGGAGATCCCGCGCTTCGCGGTCACGTCAGCGGGCAGTTTGGTGATGTCCTCGGCCTTGAACTTCACCGATCCGTTCTTCGGTCTGACCAGGCCGCAGATGCCCTTGAGCAGAGTCGACTTGCCGGCACCGTTGGTTCCCAACAGCGCGACGATCTCCCCCGGATACACGTCGAAGTCGACGCCGAACAGGATCTGCACCGGCCCGTAGGCCATATCGATCGAACGGCACGACAACAACGGCCCGTCGATCGGTACCATCTCGCTGGTCAAGTCGACGGTTTGCTCCTTTCGTCGGCCTCGCGTCGCGGAGATCACGTTCATGTGTGGATCTCCAGCGGGACGGTATCGTCAGTTGACTTCCCGTCGGAAGCACCGTTGGTTCCTTGCGCAGCGATCGTCGCCAAGAGGTCTTCCTGCTGTTCTGGTGGGGCACCGCGCTTGTCGGCGATAAGACTCGGCACGATCATGTTCCTGCGGTTGGCGACTCCCCGGAGGATCCGGTCCCGGACGTCGTAGACAACCTGCCCGAAGCCACCCGGAATGAAGAGAAGAACCCAAAGGAGCGCGGCGCCGCTGATCGCCAAGTGGTACTGGCCGAAAGCAGTTATCGACTCGAGATATTTGAAGATCAGCACCCCGAGGAGAACTCCGGTGACTGAGCCGAGGCCACCTATAACGGAGTAGCCGAACACGGTGATGCTGTCCACCGGCGGGAAGCTTCCCGGGTTGAGTGCCTGAAGCAGGTACACGTCGAGGGCGCCCGCTATGCCGGCGATGACTCCGGCCGTTGCAAAGCCGGCGAGCTTCACGGCCGTCGTCGGCACGGATACAGCTGCTGCGGCTCGTTCGTTGTCGTTCGTGCCGATCAGCACCCGTCCGGCCCGGGCCTTGCGCATGCCCTTGGTGACAAGGATGGCGAGTCCCAGGAAGCCCAGGCACACCAGGTACATCGTGTAGTTGTTGTTGAGGTCGAACCTCTGCAACAACAGTGGACGGGGCACCCCGTTGATCGGAATGAATTGCGGAAAGGTCGACTGGTTGAGGAAGTACTGGTCGAGCGCGACAGCCACCGACAGAGTCGTAACTGCCAGGAACAGACCTTTGATTCGGAGAGCTGGGAGCCCGACCAGTATCGCCACGGCCGCGCCGACGCCGCCCGCGGCAAGGATCACAAAGAAAAAGTCGGCGTTCCAGTGCGCAACCATGTTGCCTGCGATGACTCCGGCAACTCCTGCTATGCCGAACTGGCCGAGGCTGATCTGACCGGACCAGCCGGTGAGAATCACCAGCGACACCGCGACGATGGCCCAGACGATCGCGAATCCGGCCAGTAGTTGGTTGCTCGGGCCCCACATCCAGGGGACGAACACGAATGCCGCAGCGACGGCCACGAACAGGAGCCTTCGCGCCCACGCGACCTCCGGCAGCTTTCGCAACTCGTCAGGAATCGGCTTGAGCACCTTGATGGCGGACCACGAGGACGTTCCCGCTTCCTGCGCCCTTGACAGACGACCGGATTGCGCGAGCAGGGCGACGATGATGACGCCCATGTAGATCGGCCAGATCAGCGCGGGATTGCCGGTCGTATTCCAGCGGACCAGCGCTTCCATTATCCCGAGTGCGATACCTGCCGCGAACGCGGTGGGCAGGGATTCCATCCTGGCGACGATGGCGACAGCGAGCATGGGCACAAGTACGGTCGGCCCGTTGCTGGCCACGCCCGGCTTCACTCCTTCGAATGGGGCCGAGAGCATGTAGGTCAGGACCGCAAGAGCACCCGCGATGGTCCAAACAATCGTCCACAAACGGCGAACCGGCACGCCCAGAAGCTGGGCCCGGTCGCTGTTCTCGGCGGCCGCCCGGACGGCGATTCCTGCATTCGTCCTGAGCAAGAACCAGGCCAGGAATGCGAGCACCAATGGAACCGCGGCCACCGCAAGGATCTCGGCGCTATGGAAGGTGTAGACATCGATGTGCAGCGAGATGTTGAAGGGTGGGGCGAACGCTCCGGTGAACGAGGTGAAGTGCTCGCGCTTGGACCCGATCAACTCGAGTCCTCCCAAACCCTGAGCCAACCCTACGCTCGCCACCAGCAGGATAAGCCGCGGATGGTTGGCGAACTTGCGGATGGTAGAAACCTCAATCAGTGCGCCGAGCAGCCCGCCGGCGATCACCGCGAGCGGAAGAGCTATCCAGTAGTTGAGGCCATGCACCTTCACCAGTCCGATCGCCAGCACTCCGATGAGGCTGCCCATCGCTCCATGGGCGAAGTTGATGAACCGGTTGGCGCGGTAAACGAGGATCAGACCCATCGCCCCGAGCGCGTTCACCGAGCCATAGACGACGCCGACGAGGATGAACCCGATGGGCGCGTGGCTGTGCACCCAGCCGTGAGGGCCCGTGATGGCGAGAGCGATGAAGTAGCCGGCGATAACGGCGGAGATGCCGATCCACACCCGCGCCTTGACCGACAGCCCCTCCCAGCGCTCGAGGCTTACCGCCGCGACGCTCATGACTTAGGTATCGGGCAGCCGGGAGCCCCCTTGGGGATGTTGTCGATCGTCCAACGTTGGTTCCCATTGGTGTTGATGTAGGCGCCCATCTTCCCGTTGTACGCCGAGACCGTGTTGGGGCTCCAGCAAACCTCACGCACGTCGTTCGGGATGGTGTACTGACTGGAGTTCCATCCCCACAACCCGGCGGGGCCCTGTCTCGGGCTGAAGTTGAACATGCCCTGTGCGAAGGTCTGCGGATTGAGGTTGGGCCCGGCCATCTCGAGACCTATCGCCATCATGTCGAACTGCAGGTAGATGATGTTGACGAAGAAGGCTGGCTCGTCGGTGCGTTGAGTCTTGTAGGCGGCGTACCCGATCGTCTGGGTGTACGGAAGCGTCGGCGCGTTAGGGCTGATACCCAAAGCGTGGGAGAAGAACTGCTGGTTGTAGAGCTGCCCCACGTAGTCCTGGTCGACAAGAGCGGCGCCGATCTCGACGAACTCCGGGTAGTACCCCTGCTGAGCAGCCTGCCCGGACAGGTAGACCGGGAAGATCGGATCGCAACCGCAGACTATGGTCGTGTATCCACCGGCCTTCAGCTGGGCCACCAGGTTGGCCGCCTGTTGCGACTCTGTCCCTAGGTCGAGCTGGTAGTAGTACTGCCCGGTGCTGCAGGGGCCGAGGATCTGGTGGAACACGTCGGCGGAGACCTTGTACAGCTCGTTCTGCGGGGCGATTCCGGCGATTTTGCGAGGCGCGCCGTGCATGCTCCCCCCCGCGTACGCCGCCGGGGTGCCGGCCGGGCACATCTTGTTGAGCACGTAGTTGGCGGCCTCAGTCGCCACCTTGGTGCCGTCGGTGGCTAGCGACCAGTCATAAGGGGCGTGCTGCTGGTGCCAGAAGTTCGGCATGTAGGGGTCACCGAATCCGAGGATGTGCTGGTTCCACAACGCAGTCGCGAACGGCTCGGACTCAGCCGTCAGGTCGGCGAACACCCCCAGGCTCTTGTCGGTCTGCGCGTCCGCTTCGGCGGCGGCCTGCCCGTATCCCTGGAGCTCGTTGCCGAGCGATCCTTGACCTGTGTAGAAGTGAAGCACGATCTTCCGGCCGTAGAACTGGAAGTGTGAGTTGTAGTAGTCGGCCATCGCCTGGATGGTTCGTTGGTTGTCCGCGTTCGTGTCACGCAGCTGGGCCCCGGCGAGCTGCGCCAGGGTGTTCTGGAAGCTCTGGTCGGTCGTCAAGCGCACCGCCACGTTGACGGCGGTCGGCGTGATCCCGGTCGAGGTTGCACCGCCGTTGCTGCCCGAGAACGTGACGCACGCGGGCGAGTACGGATCTCCCGGGATTTGCTGGGTCTGCCCGTTGCATGGCAGGACCTTCCCAGGCGTGTTCACGGTGCTTCCCGCGGCCCCCGCCTGGCCGGAAGAACCGGTGGCCCCACCAGACGCGGGGGTGCCTGTAGCGGTAGAGCCGGACGCCCCGGTACTTCCCGCCGCCGACGGACCTCCCTGGAACGTCTGGCTCGATGCCCCGTTCCCTGGTCCGGTACTCACCGCCCGTTTGGTCGGCACCTTGGACGGGACGGACAAGGCGACGATAACCACCAGTGCCGCGAGAGCGGCGACTGGCCCGTATCCACGCAGTAACCGGGTACGGACACCGGGAGAGGTGCCGTTGGAAGAAACTGGCATCAGCAGCTACTCCTCAAAAATGTCGGTCTTGACGCCGTGGCGGATCATCCGCCGGTCGGCCTCAGCAAGAAGCGCGAGCAGCCCGAGAATTCCGAGACCGATTCCGAGAAGCGGGCCGGCCGCCTCGCCCGTCACGGTCGCAGCCGGAATAGCGGTGCTCGGTCCCGAACGGGCCGGGGTGCCGCTCGATGGAGTTGAAGAAGTGGTTGGGGTGGAAGACGCACCCGCGAGCGCGGTCCCCGTGTCTGACGTCCCGGCGACGCTTGGGGTGCCAGCGGTGAACTGGCTGGTTCCCGGGACGCTCAGGTCCCCGAACCCGCCGAATGCGAGGTTGTAGGGGTTGCTCGGCAGGTCGCCGCTCGAAGCGTTAACCCCTCCGAGGGAGATGTTGAAGAAGCCGCCGGCGGTGAAGGAGGCGATGGTGATGTCGGCGACGGTGATTGGCGTGTCGGTCTGGCAAAGGGCGGCTTGCAACTGGTGGGTCGGGTCGTTCTGCTCGATCGGTGCAAGCGAGTTGTAGGGGGGTGAGGTGTTGGCGAATCCGTTCTCGAGACCGCTAGCAATCGGGAAGTAGTTCGGCTCGATCACGCCGGCGATGACCGGGTCGGTGATTCCGTTCCGGGTGGTGTTCGGAACGACCTGGATCGAAAGCGGGGACTCGAACTGAATCCCCTGTGCATTCGTCGCGGTCGGGAAGTTCACAGCGATGCCGATCTGGCCGAGGACCGTATTGATCGCGTTCGACACCTGTGACAGATCAGTAGCAGGGATCGACTGACCGTTGACGTTCACCTTGCCGATCTGGAAGTAGCTGGTGGGCTGTCCCCCGCCGCTGCCCGTGGGATAGATGGACTCCCAGTGGAGACCGCTCAGGCTGATCACGCCGGCGATGGTGACCTGACCGACATCCACCGTCGCGGCGGCCTGGCGGGCGCCGTTCACCAGGCCGGACCACGCCTTGCTCACGACGTGTGAGAAGGTGATCAGGTTGCCGGGTGCCGCGACGGTCCCCCCGAAGATGGTGTCGGCCTCGCCGTAGGGGGTGCCGTCCGCTACGACGTGCTCGGTGCTGCCGTCGGAGTTGTTGTCGCTCACCGTCGGGCCGGCCGAGTGTTGGTCGGAGCCGCCGGCCGACGGCGTCTCGGCTTGCAGGGGGTCGGGGACGAACTGCGCGAGCGCAGTCGGCGGTTGCCCGCAGTTGTACCCCTTGATCGCGGCTCCGACCGCGCCGAGGTCGAGCCCCTGCGATTGGGCTCGTGCGATCTTGTCGGTGTGCCCGGCCAGGGCCTCGTCGAAGATCCCCCCTACGGCGAGCGACCCCTCGTGTGGGGTCACTTCGAAGCCTTCAGCCGAGGCGGAACCGACCCCGGGACTGTCGGCGGCGGCCGCCTTTCCACCCGTGATCATCCCCGCTGCGCCGGTTACCACCATTCCGACGGCCGCAACTGCGACCGCCCAACGGCTGTACCGCCAAAGACCACTACGCCGTGCACTCAAAATGCGCGATCCCCCGATGCTGGACTAACAACTTCCGGTCAAACGACGTGACGGATGTAACACCTAGTTCGACGGTTCTCTCTCCGGTCCTGCTTTGCGGGCGGCCCCGGTTCCCCCCGGAATGTCCGCAAAGCAACGGATTGTGAGAGTAATACCCGTATCCGGCCTATACCTGTCGGGGTTCAGAAGACGGGTTGCTGGCGGGTCCAATCGGAGACTGCCTCCACTTCCGCGGCCAGCGAGATGAGCAGGTCTTCGCTGTTCGCCGGGCCCACCAGCTGCGCTCCCACCGGCAGCCCGGCCGAGGTGAACCCGGCGGGAATGTTCACCGCCGGCCAGCCGAGCACGTTCCACGGCCAGGCGTAGGGGCATGCTCCCGCCATGAGCTGATCCGTCGCCCAGCCGCTCAGGCCCTCGAATGCTCCTATGGGAATCGCCGGCTTGGCGGTCGTAGGAGTGACCACGATGTCGAACCGCTCGAACACGGCTCCGATTCGTTTGGCAAACGGACGTTCGAGCCGTTTCGCGGCACGGAGGATCGGGCCGCCGAGAAGCCGGCCCATCCGGCCGTTAGCGCGCGTACGAGGGTCGAGGACGGCCTCGTCGGGAACCCGCCGGCACCAATCGGCCACACCGGCGGTAGAGCGGGGCACGAACGAGATGCCGACCAGACCGTAGGCCGGATCAGCCTCCTCGACCTCGTGCCCGAGCCCGCTGATTCGCTCCGCGATGGAAGCGACTGCAAGCTCCACCTCCGGGTCGAGCTTGGTGGACACCAGGCTGAACGGGATCTTCTTGGAGAAGGCGATCCGAAGCCGGGGAGGAGTGGTCCGGGCCGCCTCGGCGTACGGCCGCCGCGGGGGCGGCGGTTTGTGGAGGTCTCCGGGGTGGTTGCCCCGGAGCACGTCCAGCAGGAATGCCACGTCCGCGACGTTGCGCGCCAGTGGACCGTGGCACGTGATCCCGTTGAACGCCTCAGGGTCGGGCCAGGTGGAGATCCGGCCGCGCTGCGGCTTGATTCCGACAAGGTTGGTCCACGACGCGGGGATGCGAACCGACCCCGCCCCATCGGACCCCATTGCGGCCGCGACGACTCCCGTGGCGACGGCAACGGCTGACCCGCCCGAAGAGCCACCGGGGCTGAAGTCGGGGCTCCACGGGTTGCGGGTCGGGCCGCAAGCGGTGCTCTCGGTCCACGGCCACTGTCCGAACTCGGGTGTGTTGGTCTTGCCGATGATGATCGCCCCTGCCGCGCGGAGCCTCCGGACCGCCTCGCAGTCGGCCGTCTTCGGCGTGAAGTCGCCGGGACAACCGAACTCGGTCGTCTCACCTTCCAGGTCACTGTCGTCCTTGATGGCGATGGGAACACCGAGAAGCGGCAGCCGCTCACCGCTCGACAGCCTGCGGTCGGCTTGCGCCGCCTCGGCCGTGGCTTTTTCCTCCCGGATCATCCTGAACGGATTGAGCTTGGACTGCACTGCCCTCGCACGCTCGAGCGCGTCGCCGACCAGTTCGGCGCTGCTCACGTCCCGCGACACGAGGCGGGCGGCTTGGGATTCCAGGGTTGGCTCGGGCATCAGCGACGATTGTCGCCTCGCCGGCGAAGCACGCTCAATTGCACCGTCCCGATGCCCTTGAGCTTGTGGGCCCGGATAGGACTGACGGAATAACGGTCGTCGCCCGCAACCACCTCGGCGAGGCTGGGTGAGATCAACACCGATCCTGGACGGGCGGCCATGGTCGCCCGCGAAGCGAGGTTGACGACCGGGCCGTACAGGTCGCCCGACTGCGACACGACGTTGCCCACGGCGACACCCACCCGAACCGACGGCACATCCGGGGAGTCGAATGTTTCGGCGAGCCGAAGGGCTATCTCGGCGACCATGGACGGCTCGGCCGTGAACATCACCTCGTCGCCGATCATCTTCACCACCCTGCCGCCGCCGCCGACGACGATGTCGGTAGCGAGCCTCTCGAACCGCTCGATCAATTCCGCCGTTTCGGTGTCGCTGAGCTGCTCTGCCAACGATGTGAAGCCGACCAGGTCGGCGAATCCCACCGACACGACGTTCCCGGCATCGCTGTCGGAAGCGTCTCCCACGCGCCTCGATATCGAGTCCAGCAGGTGGCGCCGCAACAGATAGCCCACCACCACCTCGAGGTCGTCGACCCGCTTGGGAGAGGGCAACAGCCCGTCGGCATCCTCCCCACCGGCCAGACCGGTCAAGACGCGATCGGTCCAGAAACCGACGACCGCATCGGCCATGCGCGAGGCCGCCAGACCGAGCGTCCGGGTCAGATGCAGGAGCTCCGGCTGCGTCAAGCCGTCCTCATCCATGAGGATCTTCGCCCTTTCCAGGGCTTTCAGGTCGTCCTCGAAAAAGGCCGGTTCGTCCTCTGGGACGTCGGGAAGCCCCATCGCCCGGCGAAGCCGCCGGGCGAGCTCGAGGTCGACGCCTGTCAGCTCGGCTAGTTCTCTCCCGGTGTACCGGCGATTACCTGAGACGGTTCCTTGTGCGACCGACTCGAGGGCGCGTTCGAGCAGCTGCTCAGGTTCCACGCCGGCGGCGCCGTCTCAAGAGCGGTCCCGCCACCAGCCGACGAATACCCGGTAAAGAATGCTCCGCGACGGTACGTGCTCGACCACCGGCTCCTGGGCGTAGAAGCGCTGGAACGCAGCAGTGTCGTCTGATGCGGGGATTCCGCCTTGACGATCGTCCATGCAGAAACCCTACGCGGCGGCGCGCTCCAGGATGTGCACCCCACAGGCGGATCCGAGCCCGATGACGTGGGCCAGGCCGACCTTGGCGTTCTCGATCTGCCTGGGGCCACCTTCGCCCCGCAGGTGCTGGCATACCTCCCAGATGTTGGCGATGCCAGTCGCTGCGATGGGGTGGCCCTTGGACTGCAGGCCTCCAGAGACGTTGACCGGTGTCTTGCCGTCGCGCCAAGGGGCTCCCGACTCGAAGAACGGAACTGCCTCTCCTGGCGGACAAAGCATGAGGTTGTCGTAGTGGACCAGCTCCGCGGTCGCGAAGCAGTCGTGCAACTCGACCAGATCCAGGTCCTCCGGCGCGACTCCCGCTTGTGAATACGCTTGTTGGGCGGCGTTGCGAGTCAGGGTGTTGACGTCGGGCAGGACCTGGCACGCCTCCTGCCACGGATCGGTCGTCAGCACCGACGCGCTGACCTTCACCGCCCGGCGCTGCTGAACGGGCGAGAGGGTCTTCAGCTTCGCTCCCGACACGACCACCGCGGCCGCGGCGCCGTCGCAGTTGGCCGAGCACATCGGCCTGGTGTTCGGATAAGCGATCATGACGTCGTTCATGATCTCGTCGAGGCTCATCTTCTTGTTGTAGGCAGCGAGGGGGTTCAGGGTCGAGTGGGCGTGGTTCTTCTCGCTGATCCGCGCGAACAACTCGAACGACGCTCCACCGTATTGATGCCCGTATTCCATGCCTATCTGGGCGAACACGCCTGGCATCGTCTCCGTGCCGATTCGTCCATCGACCGGGACGACGGCCCCGTACCGGCCTTGCGGCTCGAACTTGTTGCCGTCCTTCTTCGCCCGTCCGCCGCCGCCCAGCAATCCGGCGCCGGCGAGTTTCTCGACCCCGACCGCGAGCCCCATGTCCGTCTCGCAGGCCTTGACCGACATGATCGCGGTCCGGAGGGCGGTGGCACCGGTAGCGCATGCGTTCGCCACGTTGTACACGGGTATGCCGGTCTGGCCGATCTGCTTCTGGAGCATCTGCCCCATCGTCTGGCCGACCAGGTTCCCGTAGGCCAGAACCCCGATGTCCTTCATGTTCACGTCGGCGTCGGCGATTGCGCTGAGCGCGGCCTCGGAAGCGAGGTCGATCGGGTCCTTGTCCGGGTGCTTCCCGAACTTGGTCATGTGAATCCCGAGAATCCAGATGTCGTCGCTAGCCATGACCGATCTCCTTACTCTGCTGGTTCGAAACCGAAGCCGATCGCTTCAGTTCCCTCGTCGTCGGTACCCACCACGTAGGTCGCGAGCCGGACCTTCATCCCGGTCCGAACGTGCTCAGCGTCCGCCGGAGTGTTGATGACGTTGCCCCGCACGCTCGTGCCGTCGCAGTCCACCACACCCGCGACGAAGGGGACGGGAATCCCCGGGGCCGCGTAGGAAACGATCGTGAACGTCCGCAACTCCCCTTCGGGGGATACGTCGAAGCTCTTGAACTCCGTGCCGCTGCACGACGCACACGCGTTCCTGCGGTCAAAGAAACGAGCTCCGCAGGATGTGCATTCGCTCGCGACCAGGTGCGGGTGGTCACCGAGCACCAGGTAGCTGACCATGGGGACCTGCTGGCCCATCTCCCCTCCGTTTCGATTCATCGGGCTAGGTTCATCGGGTTAGGCGATCGATGCACCTTACGCGTCCACGAACCGTATCGCTAAGTTCGGAAGCCATGCTCGCCGCCTACGCCGCTCGCGTCTCCTCCGACGACCCCCTGTCCGCCCTCGAGATAGGAGACCAGCCTGAACCGGTCGCTCCGGTCGGCTGGACGACCGTCTCGGTGCGAGCAGCTTCTCTCAACTACCACGACCTTTGGTCGCTCCGGGGGGTCGGTCTCACCGCTGAGCAGACTCCGATGATCCTCGGTTGCGACGCGGCCGGCGTCGACGAGGATGGCAACGAGGTGATCGTGCACGCGGTCATAGGGGATCCCGACGCCGGCAGGGGCGACGAGACCCTCGACCCGAAGCGGTCGCTTCTTTCAGAGCGCCATCAGGGTGCGATGGCCGAGAAGGTCGTCGTCCCCCGCCGCAACATGATCCCCAAGCCCGCGGCCCTCTCGTTCGAAGAGGCTGCCTGCCTGCCGACCGCCTGGTTGACCGCCTACAAGATGCTGTTCAGTCGATCCCGATTGCTGCCGGGCGACACCGTTCTCATCCAGGGCGCCGGCGGCGGGGTAGCCACCGCCGCGATAGTCCTCGCCCGGTCCGCCGGCTACCGCGTGTGGGCCACCAGCCGCAGCGAGGAAAAGAGGTCGAGGGCGCTCGAGATCGGAGCGCACGAGGTGTTCGAGTCGGGTGCCCGGCTGCCTGAACGGGTCGACTCGGTTATGGAGACGGTCGGCGAGGCGACGTTCGGCCACTCTCTAAGGTCGGTCCGACCTGGCGGCACGATCGTCGTGTGCGGCGCCACCACCGGCCTCACCGTGGCGGTCGAACTGCCCAGGGTGTTCTTCCAGCAGATCGACATCCTCGGCTCCACGATGGGCAGCCGGACCGAATTGGAAGGAGTGACCGGCTTCCTGTGCGCCACCGGAGCACGACCGGTCATCGATTCGGTGATACCTCTTTCTGACGCGAGGGACGGTTTCGCCCGGATGCTCGCGGGTGACGTATTCGGCAAGATCGTCTTCGCTGTGTAACCCGTATCCGGATGGGGCCCCAACCCCACGCCCCGGCGTGAGCCGGCTGTAGCGTGCTCACGTATGCAGCGCACCGTCTTCGATGACGAGCACGAGCAGTTCCGCTCGAGCGTCAGAGCCTTCTTCGAGAGAGAGGCCGTTCCGCACCTCAACGAATGGGAACGCGACGGGATCGCCGACCGCTCCCTGTTCAAGAAGGCCGGGGCCAACGGTTTTCTCGCCATGTCCGCGCCGGCGGAATTCGGCGGCGGAGGCGTGGACGATTTCCGATACAACCTGGTGATCGACGAGGAGGTGCAGTACCTGGGCCTCGGAGGCGCGGGCCTGGGGCTCACCTTGCACAACGACATATGCCTCCCCTACTTCCTGAGCCTCGCCAACGACGAGCAGAAAGCCCGTTGGCTGCCCGGCATCTGCTCGGGGGAGCTGATCACAGCCATAGCCATGACCGAGCCGGGGATCGGGTCCGACCTCGCATCCATGTCGACAACGGCGATCCGAGACGGCGACCACTACGTGGTCAACGGGGCGAAGACGTTCATAACCAACGGCATCAACGCAGACCTGGTGATCACAGCGGTCAAGACCGACCCGACCCAGAAACACCGAGGGATGTCGCTGCTGGTCATCGAGCGGGGCATGCCCGGTTTCGACCGCGGCCGCAACTTGGAGAAGATCGGGCTCCACTCCCAGGACACCGCCGAGCTGTTCTTTCACGACGTACATGTGCCGATCGAGAACCGCCTGGGTGACGAGGGCACGGGATTCACGAGCCTGGTCACCAACCTCCCCCAGGAACGGCTGTCGATCGCCATCGCAGGTGTCGCCGGCGCACGTGCAGCACTGGACTGGACGATCGAGTACTGCAAGGACCGCAAGGCGTTCGGTCAGCCGGTCGGCAACTTCCAGAACAGTCGCTTCGTTCTCGCCGAGTGCGAGACGGAGATCCGGATCGGTCAGTCGTTCATCGACGACTGCGTCGTAGCTCTGAACCGACGTGAGCTCTCCGCCGAGGAAGCCGCAATGGCGAAGTGGTGGTGCACCGAGCTGCAGAAGAAGGTCATCGATCGCTGCCTACAGCTCCACGGCGGCTATGGCTACATGATGGAGTACCCCATCGCGCGCGCCTATGTGGATGCCCGCGTCACGACGATCTATGGCGGCACCACGGAGATAATGAAGGAGATCGTCGGCCGTAGCCTCGGCTTCTAGGTGGCTAGACGCCTTTGGGCTCCCTCTGGCCCATGAAGCCGAACATGTAGCCGGCGACCCTGCGCATCTGGATCTCCTCGGCTCCCTCGGTTATGCGGTAGCGGCGATGGTGGCGGTAGATGTGCTCGAACGGCTTGTGCCTGGAGTACCCAAGGCCGCCGTGGACCTGCATGGCACGGTCCGCCGCCTCGCAGCAGAGCCGGTTGGACCAGTAGTTGCACATCGAAACCTGCTGGGACTGTGAGAAAGCCCCTTCGGCGTCCATAAGCCACGCGGTCTTGTGGATCAGGGCCCGCAGCATCTCGCACTGGGTCTGTAACTCGACGAGCGGGAACTGGATCCCTTGGTTCTCGGCGAGCGGCTTGCCGAACGGCTTGCGCTCCCTTGCGTATTCGACCGACTCGCTTATGCAGTACTGCGCCGCGCCGAGGCTCGACGCCGCTTGGCGGATACGGTTCTCGTTGAAGAAGTGCTGCACGACCGCGAGGCCGCGCCCTTCGTCGCCCAGAATCGCGCTGTGGGGGACCCGAACGTTGGTCAGGGAAATCCGACCGTGGTCGGTGGGCATGTTGAACGTCCAGAGGAATTCCTCGATCTTGAACCCGGGCGAATCGGTCGGAACCAGGAACCCGGTGATGCCCCGGCCGTCGCCCGGGTTGCCGGACGTCCTGGCGAAGACGAGATCGTGGCCGGCGTGGTGTATGCCCGTGTTCCACGTCTTCTCGCCGTTGATGATCCATTCGTTGCCTTCGCGCCGGGCGTTCGTCTCCATGTAGGTCGCGTCCGAACCGTGGTTCGGCTCGGTGATCCCGAACGCGAAACCACGCCTGCCCGCGGCGAGGTCGTCGATCCACTCGGACTTCTGCTCTTCGCTTCCGTAGTTGATCATCAGCAGCAGCCCGACGTTGTTCCCCACGATGGAGTGCTCATTCTGCAGGTCGTTGTGCAGGCCCAGCCCCTTGGTGGCGAGATGCTCGCGGATCACCGCCATTCCCAGATTGGTTCCGTCGCGTCCGCCGTACTCGGCGGGGAACGCGTAGCGGTAGTGACCTGCCGAGTCTGCACGGCGGCGCGCCTCGGCCAGCAGGAGCTCCCACTGCTGGTTAGGTAGGCCGCCCCTCTCCCAGTCGGTCCTGGCGTCCTCGCGACGGTGGTCGAAGAAGCGGATGTTGTCATCCTGCTGTTCGAGCGGCTTGATCTCCCGCTCGATGAAATCGTCGAGCTCGGCCAGGTAGTCGACCAGGTCCTTCGGCAGGGTGAAGTCCATTAGGTATAGGTCTCCAGGTAGGTGGGGTTGTTGACTTGCAGGCGCGCAGTTACGAGCGTCCGTAATGCGCCGCGGAGCTCCTCGTTGCCGTCCAGCTCGCCGGCTCGGATCGCGCCGGCCAGCTCCCGTTCGGATGTGACCCCAACGCTTGACAGGGCCCGTTCACGGACTGATGCGTGCGCGTCGTTGAGTTCGAGCTGCCGCTTCACGATGTTCAGCGCGTTGACCGCGACCCGCAGGTGGAAACGGCGCCGGCCCGACAGCTCACCGGCGACGTCTTTTTCCAAAAACTCGACCGCTGCTTCGACGAGCTCGGCTGCGGCTGGGACCCCGTAGGGTTCATCGCTCACGGGACGCAGTCCAGCAGGTCGAGTTCGGTCTCAGCGACGCGCCTCCCTATGGTCGCCAGCTCGACCGATCGCTCCGAACCGGTCAGATGCCTCGCGGCCTGTAGCAGGCAGATGATCCCCCAGCGAAGCGTGGCGAAGACCTCCCACCATCGCAGCTGGTCGATGTCCACCTGGATGCCGCTTTCCTTTTCGTAAGCGTCGAGAAGATCGGTGTACTCCCCCATCCCGCCGACCGGCTTGGGTCCCCGAAAACGCCACGGGCGGGCGCACAGCCAGCCGAGATCCTCCATGGGATCTCCCAGGTGGACAAGCTCCCAGTCGAGCACCGCCCTGACGCCTTCCGGCCCGACGATGAGGTTGCCGAGCCGGAAATCGCCGTGAACGACGGTCGGGTCGTTTTCCGGTGGTCGTTCGCGTTGGAGATAGCGCAGCGCCCACTCGAATGTCGGTACGGGTGCGTCGGTGAGCCGAAGGATCTCGGTCCATCGGTCCAGCTGGTCGTCGTAGGCAAGTCCCGGAACGTCCTGCTGATCGGTGGTCCGCAGGCGGGCAAGGATCCGACCGCACTGGCCCGCGAAGTTGGTTCGTGCCCCGGCGAACTCCTCGTCCCTCAATATGTGGCGGGCCAGAGTCTCGCCCTCGATCCGTTGCATGATCATGTACGGGCGCCCGAAGGGGTCGGAATCGTCACCGGCGGTCAAGATGGGAGGCACGGGAACCCCCGCCGACCGTGCTGCTTCCATCGCCGCCGCCTCGGTGCTTATCGGAACCCGGTTGGACCCCTGCGCGGCGACACGGAGGATGTAGCCCGTAGGAGGGTCCCCGTATTCGAACGACCAGATCGCGCTGGTGGCACCGGCGGAGAGGCGCAGAAGGTTGGCGGGCGGCGACGGGTGCGGACCCAGCGCCTTCTCAAGAACTTCCTGGAGCGGCCGGGGGTCGCCGGCGAGGTCGGTCATTGGGCTCGCAGAAGCCGGTCGGCGCCCAGGTCCAGCGCGTGGCGGGCGTGACGTTGAGCCATCGCCATGAACATCTCGTCACCGCGGTCGGTCTGTTCGACGAGCATCGATGCTGCGACGGCCATGACCAGGCCTGCCCAGGTCAGCCGGCGGTAGTCGTGCCAGCACCGGTCCCAGTCGTAGCTACCGATCCCCGCGGCCAGGAGACCCCGGTGGTAGCGCCCGACCAGGTCATGCTCTGCTTCTCGTCGCGTGTCGGGCATCAGACCGGCCCCTATGAAGTAGGCGACGTCCTGCATCGCCGGTCCGTGAGTACATGTTTGCCAGTCCACGACCGCGACCTTCGTAGTGTCAGGGTTGAAGAGCAGGTTGTCGAGCCGGTAATCACCATGGACCACTGTCCACGGCTCAGTGTCTGCATGCACGTACGCGTCGAGTCGTTCGAAGAGGACGCCGCCCGCGCTTCGTACGTCCGGCCCGAGCCGGTCTCGGTATCGGTCGTTGAATCCAGACCACAGCTGCGGAAGCAGACCGAGCAAGAACATCTGCTGCTGCGCACGGTCGCGATGGAGCCACGGCAACTGCTCGAGCCAGGGATCTCCCCACACCGGGGCATGGAGTCCTACGAGCTCGTCGATCGCAACCCTCGCTTCTTGCAGGTCGCAACCGGCAAGCTGATCCCCGGTGCGGGCGGGATGCAGATCCTCGAGCAACAGGACAAACGCCGCGGTGGCCACGTCGATGTCGGCGTAGAAGACGCGCGGCGTGCGGATCTCCACGCGGGGGGCGATCTGCTGGTAGAAGCGCACTTCGTTCTCGTAGCTGCCCAGGGCGAGCGCCGTGGCACGGCTGGTCGGATCGGCCGACGGAAGCTTGGCGATGATGGTCGAAGGGGCTGTCGTGGGCCGGTCGTAGCGAAGGGTTAGCCGGGCGCTGCCCGACATCTGGCCGGTCCCGATCATTTCGTGAGTGACCTGGCTCACCCCGACTTGGTCGGAGATGACTCCGGCCCATCGCAGGGCATCGGTCATCCAGCCCTCAGTGAGCTGGTCCGGCGCCTCAGCAATCGGAAGACCCGAGCGGTCCGGGGCCAGGGAAGTCATGCCTTCACCCGAAGAGCTCCGAATACCAGATCGGTCAACAGGTCCGCGGCCTGGTTGGGAGTCACCGTTCTCGTATGGCGCACGAACACCTGAAGGCAGTAGCGCTCGATCATTGCGTTCACTGCGCGCGAGGTTTCCACCGGATCCGGGCCGGCGTCGAGAATGCGAGCTTTCGACGCTGCCACGAACGATTCGGCGAACAAGTTGACGAACAGCTCTGTTACGTCGTCGCGCAGCCTCCCGAGCGCGGGATCCACCAGGCTGACCTCTTCCCAAAGTTGCTGGAAACCGGCGGTCGTGGCGTAGATAGTCACGAACCGGTGGATGAGCCGGCGCAGACCGTCAATCCCTTCCTCCGGGTTCCAGGCCTTGACCTCGGTCAGCGATCTCACCGTCCACTCGCCGACGATGGCGGCGACCATCTCCTCTTTCGAGCGGAAGTACTGGTAGACGGTCCCGACACCGACTCCAGCCCGGTCGGCGATCGCGGCGATGCTCGCTCGGTTCCAGCCCGCCTGCTGGAAAACGTCCGCGGCCGCCTTCAGAATGGTCGTTCGCGTCCGGCGCCCTTTGTGTCCCAAAGGCCGTTCGGACCCGCGTTCGAAGCGCACATCCTCCGGGGCGAGCGCAGCCTCGGCTGCTCGGAGTATCGCCTTTGCCAGTTCGTCTACCGACCGCCTCTGCTTCATCGAGCGTTGGGCATCAGGCCCGTCATCGCCGCCCGTTGTAACCTGAAGCCGCGTTCATGTCAGAAACCTCTACCAGACTCAGTCGGGCGCTGCAAGGGTCGGTGGTGGCCTTGGCAGTCCTCACGGCGGTCGGGCTTTCGGCATGTCGCGGCGACAACGCCGGCGGCACTTCCCCGCGGATAGTGGACTGGCAGAGGGCTACTGCGGCGGCGATAACGCCGATGGCGCAGCGAGTGCCGGTCATGGCCCAGGAGGCGTCGGAGTGGGAGCAGGACACCTTGAGCGCTTCTGATTACCGGCCGGAGCTTGCAACCACTCTGGCAGTGACGATCCGTGCGCGCGATGGCGTGAGCAAGCTGCCCCAGTTTCCAGGCCAGCCGTTGGTCGATTCCCTCTATCTGGCATCGATGAATCTCTATGTCGCTTCGGCGCAGGCGGATGAGGCGAGCCTCGATTTAGCAACGACGGACCTCCGGCGCCAGGTCGCCCTTCTCGCTGAACGGCTGCGGGTGCTCGGCGACCGGGTGTTCGACCAGGGACGGGTCCTGACCGGACAGAGCCTCGTTTCCGGGGGGCTATCGGGCGCGAAGGTCGAGCTGCCGTCGCCGGTCCCCGATTGGACCGCCGAGGGGCTTGCCCCCGGTCCGCCGCTCGCGCCGGCGCCACAGGCATCGGTCGCAAGGCCAAATCCCCCGGTCACCGGCGGACCGGAAGTACGTCGCCGCTTGTCGCAGCTGATCGCGGACGAGGCCAATCGGGCCTCCCGTGCCGCCGGACTGACCGCCGCGGGGCAGTCAAGTGCGCTCAGCGAACTGGCGACCTACCTCAGCGAGATCGCTCACGCTGTCTGAGCCCGGGAACTTCGCGAATCGGACTTGACCTGAGCGATGATTCAGGTCTTAGATTGGCTCGAACGCTGAGGGACGCGGGCCGTGGGGGTGGTCCAGGAGCATGACACCAACCAGCTTCACCACGCGAGAAGGAGCGAAACGCGCCTCGGCGCTTGCCGTGATCGGTGTGTTGGTGGCGGTTCTGGTGGCTGTGTCTGCAGCCGCTGGGCAGAATCGGCTCGATCGCGATCGTGGGGCGCGGCACCTTGTGGTTGGGCCTGGCGTGGTGTCGAACAGCGGTTCATCGTCGCAATCGCCGGGCGCCAACGAGTCGGCCGGCGGCTCCGGCGCTTCGAGTGGTTCTGGAGCGGCCGGTGCGGTCTCGGCAGCGTCTGCGAGCTCGTCGTCGTCATCGGGATCGGGCCCCAGGATTGGATCCGGTCCTGCAGTCGCCGGGGCTTCCGGAAGTCAGGCGGTCTACGACCCGGGGGTCACCGACACATCGATAACCGTCGGCGGTTCAACGTTCCTGTCCGGACCCGCCGCGGTCTACGGGGATCAACTGGCGACCGGCCTCCAGGCCGCTCTCAACGTCATCAACTCGCAAGGAGGGGTCAACGGGCGGAAGTTCAAGCTGATCCTCTATGACGACGGGGCGGATCCCGCCAAGCAGCTCGCCAACACGAAGCGCCTCGTGGAAGTCGACCACGTCTTCGCCTTGACCATGATCTACGCCCCGGGACAACTGGGCCAGTACGTGGCTTCTCAAGGAGTCCCGGTCTTCACCGAGGGGCAGTTCGACGAAGAGTTCATCAACCCTTGGTGGTTTGCCACGGGCGGCCCTCAACGCTCCGGATCCATCGCCATCGCCGAAAAGGCGGCCCAGATGGGCGCAAAGAAGGCGGCGATCTTCTACCTCAACGCGGGCGGCGGCAATTACACCGACGCGTACGCCCAGACGGTTGCAGGGGACTTTCAATCACTCGGGATATCCGTCGCATTCACCGAGTCGATGCAACCGACCCAGAGCGACTGCACCGACGGCATGACCAAGGCCTCGACGCAGGGAGTCGACTTCATCGACTTCGAACTCGACGTCGGCCACACCATCCCCTGCGTTCTGTCGGCTCAAGAGGAGAATTACAAACCCGCCAAAGGCTGGGGCGGATACCTGATCGGAGTTCCCGCGACGCCGCAGGGAATCGGCGCCTACTCCGCCGGCATGTGGGCGGTCGACGCGTTCGCTCCCATCTACGGAAACCCGACGTACCTGCAAGCCGTCCACAATGTCAACCCGCAGGTAGAGGCCGTTTCGTCGCCGACTGCAGGCATGTACACGGCTGCGTGGCTAATGGCGTCGGGTATCCAGCAACTCGGCAGCGACATCACCCGGCAGCGACTCCGCTCGGTACTGAACACCTTCACCGACTGGGTGCCGTCGTTCCTGAATCCGTCCGACAGTCAGGAACCCCACTACACATTCCGGCCCAACTGCCACGTCGGCTTGGGCAGCTTCTACTACCTGCAGGTCCGCCAGAACCCAAGTAACTCCAGCGACTACGAGTTCTATCAGGCATCTCCTTTCCAGCCCTTCTTGGTTGACAAGCCAGCCTCGACCAACCCGCTGTACACCTGCAGGCAGGCCGAACCGTGAGCTTGGCGCTTCCGGCCACCGGGTGGCGGAGGCAAAGATCCGGACGCGCCAGGTTGACCGGGCTAACCATTTCCGCTCCGGGCTGGCAGCGAGACCTCGACGTATGGTGCGAGACGGTCGGGCTCCAACCGCCGTTACCCCAGCAGGGCCCTCTCGGGTGGACGGGGTTGACACGGGCGAGCCGGCTGAACGTCACGCTGGTCGATAGTCCCGACGACGCGCAGCCGGTCCTTTCTCTCAGCGCGGTGACCGACGACCTCGATTCGCTGCTCGAGCGGGCCAAGTCGCGAGGTTCCGACATCCTGATTCCTCCGGCCCTGAGCCCGGAGGGAGTTCGGAGTGTGGTCTTGAGCGGTCCCGTCGGCATCCAGGTACGTGTGGAGGAGCGCAGGAGCCGGGGTCTCGCGATCGTCAATGCACCGTGGCGCGTCGAGGACTACCTGCTTCTCTCCACCGCGACCAGCGCTGTGGTGCTAGCGGCTGCCATCGGCTACTTCTGCCACCTCGCCGTTCTTCACGCTCCGCATCACCAAGTGAGCTTCGGGTTTCTCATCGGGTTCTGCGCTGCGCTTGCGGGCTTGGGAGCGGCGGTCGCGTACCCTGCCGGTCTGATCGGGGGCGAGGACGACCAGGGCCAACGCACCGTGCATCCGCTTCGCTCCGAGGTGGCAGGCACGGATCCCACCGACCTGCTTTCCGCACCGCGAGCGCGTTGGCAGGTAGCTGCGCAGGCTGGCGCGACGGCAGGTATCACCGCGGCAGCGGTTCTGGGGCTTCTCTCGTTCGCCATGCTCGGAAGGCCGGTCGGGTTCTGGCTGCTGTGGGCATGGGCCGCCGCGGCCGGCGCGACCTCTGTTTCTGTTGCATCCGCGTTCGGCCGCAAGCGGGGAATCCTGTTAGCGGGGCGCCGCGCGTACGGGCTTGTGGTCCGCTCGGAACAACCAGTCGGGATGCTTCGCCGAGTCTGGCTTATCGGTGCCCTGCCCTTCGCCCTCTCCACGACGGTGGTGAACGCCGGTCTGGCGTGGAGCGCCTACCGCTTCGGGGTCTCCACCAAGACTCTGAGCTCCGACATCTTCGGTTCGGTGATCATCACGGGGGGTCTGCTTTACGTCCTCGGTCGCCAGTCTGGGCGCACCGATTGGCAGGCGGGCCGCTTGCTGGTGCCGGATCGCCTTCGCCTGCCCGCAAAGGTCCGCCTTGGTGCTCAGGGGCTGCTGTACTTCATGATCGCCGAACTCATCGCGCTGAACCTTCTCGGTCACGCAATCCCCCATCCACCGCCGGTCGCCGCGGCGGTCACGTTCCGAGCGGTAACCAGCTTCCTGGCTGGGATTGCCGGATTCGGCCTTGGAGCAGTTGCGGGAGCCTTGAACGAGGCCGGCGAGGTGGACACCGGCGCGGTTGGTTCGGGAGCCGTTCGCGTATGACTCGCCGGCACCGCGTAGGGCTCGCCCTCGCGGCTATCGCTATCGCTCTCGCTGCATCTGCCGGCGCAGCGATGGCGGCGACTCCAAGCTCGCCACCCGGATCGGCAGGAACCCGAGCCGCGGCGCCTGAGGTGCGTGCCTCTGACGTGACCCCGCCGTCGGTTCCGGCCAGCTTCGCCGGGGATGTCCAGGCGGTTGCGATTCGGATCGAAGCCGACGAACCATTGCCTGCTGGTTCGGGCGACATCCCGAGCATGTCCGGCGAAGTCAACTCCGACGAAGGCATCTCCAAGGCGCAGGCGGCGGTGGACCTACTCGGTGCCGTCACCGGCCCCAAGCTTGCGGATCCGACCGGAGACGGGCACCAATACGCGCAGGACCCACAAGCTGCCTGCAACTTCCCGCCGGCGAGCACGGCGGCGCAGAGCTACCCGCTTCAAGGCTCGGATCAGCAGACAGCGCAGTCGGAGGTCACGTGCCGCGAGGGCCCGAGTGCTACGGCACTCGCCTACTCGGCGCAGATCGGCGGAAACGCCGGCGTCACCAATTCGAACGAACTTCAGACCCTGGGCGTTTCCGCCTTGCCTCTCGGGATCAACGGAGCCACAGAGGGGCACGCATCGTTGGCACCGGACGCAACGACAGGCACCGCACGGATGTCGGCCGATGCCGAAGCGACCAGCTTCTCGATACCGGGGATGTTGCAGGTATCCCATGTTTCCGCGACCGGGTGGACGGCCGTCGGGGGAAGGCCGGGGAGCGCATCGACGCACGCCGACGTCAGCGTCAGCGATCTCGAAATCGGTGGCGCGGCCATCTCTCTCGGATCCAAGGGAGTGAGCCTCGGTTCCTCTCCTCCCGTACCGGTCGACTCTGCTCAACCCCTCGTAGCTTCGTTCAACCAGGTGGCTTCGTCGGTCGGTTGCGAGCTGACCGTCCTTTCGAGCCCCTCCACATATCCTCAGGGTCCTCTCTTCGCGCGCCCGCCGTTGCCGAACCGCGTAAACCCTGACGGAACCGACGCTGGATCCACCGCGGCGGGCCTGGTGATTCGTTGTGTCGTTCCCGAATCCATCAACACGACCAACTTCAAGCCGCTGATCCTGCAAATCCTCTTCGGGTTCGTCGGAACCGAAGCGCACGCCAGCACTCAGGCGCCCCAGTTCGGAATCGGCCCGGGCAACGACAACGGGCCGTCAACCGGGCAGTCGACTTACTCGGCCGGGCTCGCCGCGCCTATATCGGCGTCCCCTTCTGGAGTTGCGGTCCCGGCATCGCCGTCGCTGTCCAACCCCCCTGCCCCTGCGGTGACCGCCCGCCTGACGCCCACAACCGTTGCTCCGAGGGCGACCGTCGTTACAGGAGCACTCATCGGACTGCGGAGTGGGCTCGAGCTGGGCGGGCTCGCCGTTGGAGGGCTTCTCATCATCGCCGCCCTGGCGCTTGTATCACCGTGGCGGGTGTCTCTCGCTCCTCCCGGACACCCGGAGCTGTAGGAATATGCGCCTCGCACTGCCCACCGTTATCGCCCTGGGTGCCATCGCCGGGGCCGTGTACTCGATCATGGCGCTGGGAATCGTGGCGATGTTCAAGGCCACCAGGGTTCCGAACTTTGCTTTCGGGGCGACCGCGACGTTCATCGCGCTCTTTCACTATCAGGCCGTCGGCGGCCACACCTACGGGCTCCACATCCACGCGTGGTTTTTTCACCTGAACTGGCACGAACACTTCCATCCGCAGTTCTGGCAGATGGTTCCGATCAGCCTCGCCCTCGCGGCGCTCGTCGGGCTGGCGGTGGAACGGCTGGTCATGCGACCATTCGCCGAGTCCCCCACCATCGCCCTGATTATCGTCTCAGTCGCGCTGTACCTGGTGATAACGGGGATATCTGGGAAGCTCTTCGGCCTCAACGATCGCTTCGTTACGGGCAACGAAGCGCCTTTCTCGAGAGCGCACACGGTGCACGTGCTCGGTGTGTACCTCACATACGAGCGGCTCGGGATCCTGTTGATCAGCCTCGCGATCGCGGCGGCGATCTTCGCCTTCTTCCGCTACGCCCGCACCGGGCTGGCGATCCGGGCTCTCGCGGCGAGCCGTGATGTCACCCAACTCTGTGGTGTTTCGGCGCGGCGCCTGTCGGTGCTCACCTGGGTCGTAGGGACCATGCTCGCCGGGATGATCGGGATCCTCCTGTCGGCGGAGCAGGTGACATTGAACACGACCAACCTGACTGTGACCTCGGTCGCCGGTTTCATCGCCGCAGTGATCGGCGGGATGACCTCGCTGCCGATCGCCTTCGGCGCCGGGATCGGACTCGGCATCGTGCAGGAGCTGGTCCAGGCCTACTACCCGTCAGGCGGCATCCACTTCCTCGGCCACACATTCAGCCAAACCGGCATGCCTGAGGCGGTGAGTGTGCTCCTGGCGTTGGCGGTGCTGGTATCCCGGCCGAGATGGATCTTCGGAGGTTCTCGCGAAGACGAGGACTCGGGTGTCACCTTGCGGCCGCTGTCGCAGCTGCCCCTTCTCGCTCGCGCCTTCGATCCGGTTCAGGGCTGGAGATCTTGGCGATCGGCCCTCGGCCTCGATTGGACGTCAGTGGACGAGGGTCGTGGCCGGCTGGTGCGCCGCGGCTTGGGCGTTGTGCTTGCCGCCGTGCTCCTCGGCTGGCCGTTGGTGGGGCTGAACCACGATGTGTACGGGCTCGACTTCACCATCGGGCTGGTGTACTTCCTTCTGGCTCTGTCGCTGGTCGTGTTGACGGGGTGGGTTGGCCAGATCAGCCTCGCGCAGGGCGCTTTCATCGCTGTTGGTGGGGTCGGGACGTTGATCGGCGCGAACAGCCTGCACTTGCCGTTCCCGCTTCCCGTGGTGTTCGCAGCGTTGTTTTCGATGCCGTTCAGCCTCCTGATCGGAATCCCCGCGCTGCGCTTGCGAGGCTTGTACCTGGCCATCGCGACATTGGCGTTTGGGTACGGCGCTTCCCGGCTCGTCGCCGGAAATCTGAGTCTGGGTCGCGGCACAGCTCCAGTCGTCAACCTGTTCGGCTGGCACGCGCGGACGACGTTGGAGGAGTACTACTGCCTCGCAGCGATCGCCTTGGCTGTCACGTTGCTCTGCTGGAGGGTGTCGAAGACTCGCCCGGGCCGTGCCTTCTTCGCGGTCCGCGACTCGGAAGCCGTCGCTTCTGCCTACGGGATCAACACCACGAGGACAAAGATCGCCGGATTCGTGCTCGCCGGCGCCGTCGCAGCGGTAGCCGGGTCGGTGCTCACGTATGTCATCGGCCAACCAGGCCAGGGATACACGGACATCTTCTTCTCGATCACCTGGCTTGCCTATGCGGTCGTGGCGGGCATCGGCTCGATCGGGGGCGCCGCGCTGGCGGCGGGAGTCTTCGGGCTCCTCCCGCTGGTGTTCACATCCCGTGCAAGCGCTACTAGCACCGGATCGGGGTCGCTCATCGTCGCGGGCGTCCTCCTGATTCTCGTGATGATCATCAACCCCGGTGGGATCGCCTCGATGCTGCGGTTCGTGCGCCGGCGCGCCACCGTACACGGCGAATCGCCGGCGTCAGAGACCGTTTCCATCAGTCCGGTGGTCGGTCGATGAGTTCCGCTCCCCTGTTGGAAGTCGACGGCATCGCCAAACGTTTCGGCGGTGTGGTGGCGTTGGACGGCGTCAGCTTCGCGGTCGGCGACGAGGAGGTCGTCGGGATGATCGGTGCCAACGGCGCCGGCAAGACGACCGCGTTCGACGCCATATCAGGGTTCGTTCAACCTGATCGGGGGTCGATGGTCCTCCGCTCCGCGGACGGGTCGTTGGTCGACCTCGCTGCGCTGCCCGCCCACCATCGTGCACTGCTCGGCGTGGGCCGGACCTTCCAGAACGCTCGGCTGTTCGGATCCTTGTCCGTCCTCGACAACCTGAGGACGGTTCAGCATTCGCGGGCATCCACCGGCTTCTGGTCGAGTGTGTTCGGGCTGGGCCGGCGGGAGGAGCGAGAGATCGCCGATCGGGCGCGGGACGTGCTCGTCCTGGTCGGGCTCGAAGCTCATCTGGACAAGCCGGTTCAGGAACTGTCGTACGGGATGTTGCGGTTGTGCGAGCTGGCGTGCGTGGTCGCGCTGGGCCCCCGATTGTTGTTGCTCGACGAGCCGTCCAGCGGGATGGCTCAACGGGAGGTCGAGGCGCTCCCGCCGATCCTCGAGTCGGTCAGGGCCCATCTGCGGGCGTCGATCGTGTTGGTGGAGCACGACATGCCGTTCGTGCTGAAGATGTCCGATCGGATCGTCGCCATGGCCAAGGGCGCCGTCATCGCGTCCGGTTCGCCGGCGGACGTGCTTTCCAATCCTGCGGTCGTTGAGAGCTATCTGGGTGATCAGTGGCGGTCAGAGTCATCGAGGCCCGCTCGCAGGTCCCGCAAGAAGGTGGTGCCATCCGGTGCTTGATGTCCGCGGGCTGGAGGTCTCCTACGGCGCGATCCGGGTGATCGACGGAGTCGACGTAAGCGTGCGTCCCGGAGAGATCGTCGCCCTGCTCGGCACGAACGGCGCCGGCAAGTCGACGATCTTGAAGGCCGTGTCGGGAATCATCCCCATCGGCGCCGGGAGCATTTCTTTCGATGGCATGGAGCTCGCAGGTGCGGCCCCGGAGGTGGTGGTCCGCGCTGGAGTGGGTCACGTGCCCGGTGGAAGGGGGCTTCTGTCGTCGTTGACCGTGGAGGAGAACCTGCGGCTGGGCGGTCATCTGCTTTCACGGTCTTCGCTGGGAAGGGCCGTCGAAGAGGCGGCTTCCCTTTTTCCTTGGATGGCCGAAAGGCGCAGGCAGACGGCCGGAACGCTGTCGGGTGGGGAACAGCAGATGCTGGCGATCGCTCGCGCGCTGGTTTCCTCGCCGCGCTTGCTGATGGTGGACGAGCTCTCACTGGGGCTGGCGCCGGCCGTCGTCGATGATCTCATCGCGTTGCTTCGTCGGCTTCGGGACGACCGCGGCGTGGCGATCCTGCTTGTGGAGCAGCACGTGACCCTCGCCTTGTCCGTCGCAGAACGGGCGTACTTCCTCGAACGCGGCCAGGTACGTTTCGAGGGTCCGAGCGCTGACCTGCTCGAGCGGGACGATTTGCTGAGGTCGGTCTTCCTACAGGGCGCGCCGGCGGAACAGCGGGCGTCGGCGCTCGAGCGGTTGTAGCCCGCGCTTCCCGCTCGCGCGTCTACGCCTTGTAGGTGAGGATGTAGTAGCCGTAGCCGGCGAGACCGACACCGATAGTCAGCAGAAGGGTCAGGGCCGCGCTCAGGAGGATCGGATACCTGCGGACCTCGTGGAGGTTCTCCTTCAGGTAGTTGTACCGGGCCTGGAACACCGGCGGGTGGTACCAACGCAACGGTTTGCCCGACGCGGCCCGCCGCCCGGCGAAATACGCCTGGGTCCTGTCGAAGAGGATGTGAAGCGGACGACGGGCGACCAGGGCAGCGACGAAGCCGAGCGCCTTCTTGTCCCAGTTGGAGTTCCATAGCGTCAGGGTCCGGTTCCAGATCGACCCGGTCACCTTGTGGTTGGCTGCGTGCACCGCGGCGGTGTGAAGGATCAGCTCTCCGATCGCGAAGGCCGCGGCACCGATGAGGGTTGCCGCGGCGACCGAGAGGATGCCTACCGGGACGTGGTACTTCTTGCTCCACTCGCGGAGCGTGTGGCCCGCGCGCAGGTGGCTGCGGGTAAACGAGTTCCAAACGATCGCCTGGGCGAAGCAGGAGGCCAGGACACCTTCTCCAACATCGCGAATGTCGTGTCGAAGGCTCGCCGGAGTGACGGTCGTGTCCCACCAGTGTTTTACGTCGTGATTGGTCTGGGTTATCAGGAAGTAGAGAGCAGCGACGACCAGGACACCGATGTGGGCGAGGACGATTGCGTCGAGTAGCAGGATCGCCTTGTTCTTGACCCACCGGATCGGGTGGCGGTAGAGGTGGACCAGGGGCGGTGGAAGCGGCGGACGGGCGGTCGTGCTCGCACCGGCCTGGGCCTGGACGCCGGTCGGGACGGCTTCGGAGGTGCTCATCGGTGAGGCGTTGTTTCGCAGGCAAGCGAACCCTTGTTCCGGTCCACCCGATGAGTATGACGCATTGCCGGATTGGCGTGCCGTCACATTCCGTCTTGGGACCCATCGTTGTCGTCACACCCCTTTCGTAGACTTTCGAACACGCGTTCTGAGGTTTGTTGTTAGGAGGTCCCTCTTGAGCTTGTTGCTCGAAGAACGGACCGGTGAGTGGCTGGTTGCTCATCGGTTGGAAATGGAGCGCGGCGAGGCGGTCTGGCTCCAGCGCCTGGCGGAGTTCGACTTGACCGGTGAATGGGCTGCAGATGGTCAGTACACGTGCGTCGACTGGCTTTCATGGCGGTTGAAGATGGCCCGTTCCACCGCCTACGAGAAGCTCCAAGTCGCTCACGAACTACGACGCCGGCCGATTATCGCTGCGGCATTTCAGGAAGGCAGCCTGTCGTACTCGGCTGTTCGCGTGATCACCCGTATCGAGAATCCGGATCCTGAGGTCGACGAGGCTCTCGTAGATCTGGCAGAGGCAGGAACCGTCGCCGATCTAGAAAAGGCGGCGCGCTTCTACAAGCTGCACGCCGACCAGGAGCGGCCGCTCCGGAGTCTGGCGCCACCTCAGACGCTTGGCGTGCGCTCGAACCGCGACGGGACCGCCACGCTTCAGATAACGCTGCCCGAAGTTGAGATCGAGGAGTTGCTCGCCATCGTGCGTGCCTTTGTCGATCGAGCGGATGCCTTTGGCAAGTCAAACTTCAGCGGACTATGGCCCGCTCCGGCTGTGGACGAGTCCGCAGCTGCGGAAAGCCCCGCTGACGATTGCGGGTTACACGACGAGGCTGTGGATGATTCCGCAGCTGCGGACTGCCAACTCGATCCCGCCGATGAGGCACCGTTGTGGACTCGAATGGCGCGGGCGTTCGTAGACATGGCGCGAGTCGCTCTTCAGCACATCGACGGCCCTCCAATAGCCGGCGCCGACCGTTACATGGTCCATCTAGTTGTTCAGGACGGCCATACCTTCATGCTCGACGGCACCCCGATTGAGGACGACCTTGCCAATCGGATCGCCTGCGAAGCGTCGACGGTTACTCACCTGGTCGGTGAGGGCGGCGAGCCGCTCGCTCTGGGTCGCAAGACCAGGGAATGGAGCACCGCTCAGAGGCGGGCCATCATCGTGAGAGACGGCGGCATATGCCGGTTCCCCGGCTGCACCCACCGCCAGTTCGTCGATATCCACCATCACCACTGGTGGTCGAAGGGTGGTCCCACCGACGTGGCCAACGGGTATCTCCAGTGCACTCACCATCATGACCTGATCCATAAGGGTGGGTACATCGTCGAAGGTGAACCAAACGGAGTTCTGACCTTCTACCGGCCTGACCGGACGCTCATCGGGACGAGCCAACCTCGCCGGCCAGTCGTAGCAGCGATCACTACCCACCAACCATGCGCCGGTTAAAGGAATCGCTCCTAGGAGCAGGTGTACGAGTTACCAGACACATGCACGATCGTGCGCGGGCCCGAGGCCGATGATAGGCCGCCGGTCCAGGAGCCAGTAGTTGCCTCAATTTTGAAGTAGTACGTACCAGCGTTCAGATTGTTACCGGAGTTTGCGCTCGTTGTGCTGCCACCAGAGACAGTTTGCAATTGGCTATAAGTTCCACTGAGCGTCGACGAGTCGAGGATGGTGTAGCCCCCCGCATTCGTCACCGTGCTCCACGAAAAGTCTATTTGACGAGAGGTGCCACTGTGGCACGTCGCAGCAAAGCTACTTGGCGTACCTAATGTACCCGCGCCCGCGGCGCCGTTCCCGCTACCGGATTTGTTGGTCCATGCGGCGAAAGCGACGCCCCCGGTGGAGAGAAGGCCTACGACCGAAAGGATCGTGACGACACACTTCGACCACCGCCCAAACGACTTCCGTTCGGCGCCTCCAACGTGTCCTAGTCTTCCGCTCATTGTCTTAGATATCAACCTGTTCATGTATGAGGGCACGATCTCGGACGAGTGATGAAAGAACCTCATCGCGGTCGATCCCACCACCCGTCGAGCCTGGATCTGAATTCTTCTCTTCCTCCTGCTACATGCTGATCGAGAGGATCACGGGCATTGTGAAGGTTGCACCCTGGCAACCATTTGCTGAGCTGGTCGCCATTGATACAACGTTCGGCAAGGTGACCGAAGTGTTGGTGGCGTTGGCTGCGACGGTGACCGCCGAACCTATGGTGAACGTTGTGTAGACGGTGGGGCTCGTGCCGGTCGGTTGCGTCGCGCTGATCCACACGCCACTGTTGCCAAAGGTAGAAATGTTGAATCCACCGGAACTATTGGCGGTGCCCTGAGTATCGCTGGTGCAAGCTGGCGAACCCGAACCACCCGATTGTGTCACCGGGCCGTTCTGTGTGACCGCGGTGATCTTGACAGCAAAGTTCTGCGGATTGGTCACGTTCAATACGAGGTCACCACCCTCGGTGGCACCTGAGGCTTGACCAGCGACGGATCCAGGGAACAGCTTGTTGGTGAACGAGGAGCCAGCGGACACGACCGTCAGACTCAGCGTCCCGCCACCGGCAGCGGAGCTACCAGTGGCGGTGTTGGTCCAAGTCGCCCAGGCAATGCCTCCGGCGGAGAGGATTAAAACGGCGGTCCCCCCTGCGACGACATGACGGAGATAGCTCTTGCGGCCGGGCTTGGACTCGCCCAAACCTTGGTTTCGGTGGCTGCGGAGGTTCATTAGGACTCGTTCCTTCGTGGTTTCTTTGACTGGTTAGGAGGTCTGCCCTGACAAGGTCAGAGAGACTGTGAAGGCGACCCCCTGGCAGGCGTTGGGGGCCGTACCGGACATGGAGATCAGGGTGGAGATCGTTTGCGTCCCGGTCGTTTGACCTGATGTCACCGTGATCTTGGAGATTGTCAGTGGCAGGGTGGCGACGACGATGTTGCCGGCAGGGCAGCCGCTCGGGTTACCCGACGTGACCGTGGCGCCCGTGACAGAGGTGAAGTTGGCGGTGAACGAGTTGGTGTTCTTGAGGGTGAACTTAACGGTGCCAGACTGCCCCGGGTAGAGGTCGTTGGCAGCCGTGGCTGCGGCGACGGTGACGGCTACCGGGTTTCCAACGGATGCGGTGCCTGAGCCGGATCCAGATGACTTGAAATAGGCGAAGGCCAATCCGCTGCCGATTGCGAGAACCGCGACGGCGACCGCCAGACTGACTACAAGTTGTCGCTGCCTGCGACGAAGAGTTGACATCAGAAGCCCGCCACGCATTGGCCGGAACTCTTGCCGGACACCTTGTTGGGCAGCCCGTCGCTCGTGGGGGCCGGCGTATTCGAGGAGCACGCCAGCCCACTGCCGACGGTGTTCTTCTCAACCTCAGGAACGGAGTTCTCAGTGCTGGGTCCCGTGCCGGTCGTGCCGGTCAGGCTGATCCCGCCGGAGACGGTGTTGCCGCCGATCTCTGCCCCGGCGGTGCTGTTGGTCAGGGTGAGGTTGCCGCTGATCGTGTTGCCGGCGCAGGCGGGGCTGCCGTCGTCGCCGCCGTCGCCGACTAGGGCGAAGGCGGTGGAGCCGGTCGCCGACAGGTTGCCGGAGACCTTGGCACCGCATACGGTGAAGTAGTTGGGGCTGGTGGCATTGAGACTTCCGCCGATGGTGCCGGTCTGAACGTTGATGCCACCACCCGAAGCGACGGTGACGTTGCCTCCGACGCTGCCGCCGAGGATGTCGAGGCGTCCGCCGGTGCTCACGGTGATGTTGCCGGTGACGGACCCGGTCGACGTGATCGCCACGTCCTGGCCGGACGCGACCGTCACGTTTCCGTTGCTCTTGCCGCTGATAGTGGAACTGAAGTTGACGGTCTGGCTGACGACCGGCGAGGTGCTCCCAGAGTCGCTGGTGCTGCCGGCGTAGACCGCATACAGGCTGTCGCTGCCGCCGGGGAGTGTTGTGGTCGAGACGGTCGCCTTACCCGAGGCGTTGAGCGTCCCGGAACCGATGAGTGTGTGGTTGGCGGTCGGCGCTCCGAGGTAGAAGCTGACCGAGCCTGCCGGGGCAGGCCCAGATGAGGGTGTGACAGTAGCGTTCAGGGTCACCGACTGGCCGTAGTTCGACGGGTTCGGCGAGGTCGTCACAGCAGTGGATGTCGTCGCCCGGTTGACCACCTGGTTCAGCGTGGAGGAGGTGCTGCCGGAGAAGTTTCCGTCGCTGTTCGAATATGCCGCGGTGATCGGATGAGTGCCGACGCTCATGTTGGCCGGAGCCACGCACGAAGCCGTGGCCGTGGTGGTCGATGCGCTCGTGACCGCCACTGCGTTGCAGATCGTCGCGCCGTTGTCCTTGAAGGTCACCGTGCCGGTCGGGCTGGACGGCACTGGGTCCTGGCTGGCTGTAGCCGAGGCCGTCACCGTCGCCGTGTAGGTGACCGGCTGGCCGAACGCCGACGGGTTCAGAGAGGAGCCGAGCGCTGTCGAGGTGCCATAGACCTCGGTGTAGGTACCGGCGCCTGTGTAGTTGAAGGTGTACTTGACCCCTTCGCAGTCGCTCTGATTGGACGCCGGCAAATCCGTGAACGAGAACGGCTCAGCGACCTGATCACTCTGGTTGTGGCCACTCGGGTGAAGCGTTAGCCCAGTCCAGGTGTAGCTGTAGGGATAAGGATAGCTAGGCGATGACAATGGAGCGGCGGTGAACTTCGGGCTGAGGTAGGTAACACAGTGACTAGGTGCCGCGCCCGAATCTGCGTACACCGCGGACGTGATCTGCGCTGTGATCTGGGTAACGGAAATCGCTACCTGCAAGTTGTCGGTCACCGACAGCAGTAGACAATCGGACCGGCCTGGGGCAAGAGATGCAGGGCTAGCACCAGCGCACGAGGGCCACGGGTAAACAGTGCCGTGGATGGTGAAATCTCCTGCGGTGGAGGTCAGAAGGGAGTACTTCGGTAGAGCCTTGGGAGCCACACCGGAGCCAGCCGCAGCAAGCGCGGCAAGGACCAGCGCCATCACGCTGACCTTGACTGCACCTCGCATGTGTCTCGACTTTCTCACTCACAGGCTCCTACGACTCGCAAACAACTGGTGAGATCACCGACAATCCCCCGGGGAAACCAAGGGAGAATGTCGCTGTCCTCAGCGGACCGAAGATGCTTCTGGGGGACGGTGCCTGCACCGTCCCCCAGAAGGCACGCGAGTTGCTAGTTGCTGCTGTAGTGGATGGTGACGGTTGCGCCCTGGCAAGCGTCCTGGTCCGTGGTCGGGAGGTCCTTGAAGCCGACCGTGTCGGTGCCGTTGTTAGAAGCCTGCGAGCCATGATTGATGTCCTGGGCGGTCCAGTTCAGGGCCTGCTTGCTGCTGGAGCTTGTCCCGGCGGTGCCGTCAAGGGTGTAGTCGGCGGAGGAGCAGTAATAGGTACCCTGCGACCCAGCCGAAGATGTGGAGGGATCACCCCAAAGAGCGATCTCGCTGGCAGTTTCGGTGACGGTGAGGTAGGCCGAGAGGCTGCTCACATAGGAGTTCTGCGTCCCGGTATTACCAACCGTGGCGGTGAACGTCGCCGCCGCAACCCCCGGACCAAGCCCGCTGATCGTGGTGTTGGAGTAGGTGAGGCTCGAATGCGCAGTGTCGGTCGAAGCCGATCCGGTACCGCTACCGGACGAGCCCCAGTAAGCGAATGCGCCACCGCCGGCGGCGCCGAGGACAGCGGCACCGGTAGCAACACCGACGCCGATCTTGTGACGCAACTTGAGGTTGCTGAACTTGCTCATTGGTTGAATGTTCTCCTTGGGAGTTGGTTGGTTACTCGACTAGGGCGTCGGGTTCGCCACTCACTCCCCACGGGCCGGGCGACCAAATTGGGCCCGTGGTTCAACGTGTCGCCCTTCTCCAGGAACCGCTGGGGTCCTGTGTTGGAATCAGCAGGCGCAGAGCCTGCGACTGGATCCCCCAGCGGACTCACCCACCGGTGCGGGGTGGCTGAGGGGGAGACGGTCGGGGGTAACCCCCCAACACCGTCGGTGGGACAAGTAATCGCCAAGGAAGAGAAGCGGGCGCGGAGTGCTGCTCGTGTTTGAGCGGCGTGCTTCAACGGCTTCTGCCCCTTCGTGACGACGACTTGACCTTTAACTAAGGCGTCGGTTTCGCCACTAGCTCCCCTCAGATCAGGCGACCAAATGCGGCCTGAGGTTCAAAGCTCTCGCCCTCTTCCGAGCATTCGGCTCGGCGACCATCAAGATGCTGTATCAATCACTACAAAAGAGGTGGGTTTCGGCAATACGGGAACAACGATGAACCAACCGCGAAGCGCGGTTTAGCCAGGCGGGAGTCGATCCGCGCGGGCGACGGGAAAGTAGCGATGATGGTGAGCACCCGTGAGTTCATAGATCGCGCTACCAGTTCGACCATCGTTTGTCCGCACTTTCATAAGGTGCTGTCCCCCACCAACCGGACCATATGGGATGGCCCAGGTTCCTACTCCGACGACGACGATCGAGGTCCCGCCAGCCAGCGTGAATTCAACTGAACCGGAGAGCCCCCGCACCTCTAGACCGTCACGGTCGTAAGAAACCGGTTTGCCATCGGCATCGGTCCAGTTGAGCTCGTGGCGGAAATCGACGACCGGGATCGGGTCGGAACCATCGGCCGGCGCGAAACATCCGTCGGTGAAGACCCGCGCTCCGTTCGCGTACTCCCAGTGCCAGACGCCGAGCATCCCGTCCGGCAATTGAATCGCCAGCCACATCCAGAAAGGGCAGCGAGCATGATCGCGAATGCCCCAAGAGTGATCGCGCTGGCCGACCCAGTTCTCGACGCTGTGAGTCTTTCCATCGCGGGCGTAGGTGCCATTGAAGTTCCCGGACTGAATCATGTGGGATTGGTCCCAGATGATCTCCTCCCCCCGCTTCATGGTTCCGCGACGCAGCCCGTACGCGGCGGTGCGGGCCTCGAACGTCAGGTCGAGCGCGACGGGAACTCCTTGTCTGTCCTCGACCTGAAGGCGAACCGCGCGGTACGGCTCGAGGATCTCGACTGAGAGGGGACCCGCGACCGTCGTCTGGGGGTCGTCACCGTACGGCCGGCTGTGCCGCGCGTATATGAACTCGCCGTCGACCCGACCCAGCTGCAGCGAGTCCAGCTCCTCCCTTGCTGGGAAGGTGGCCATCGTGAGGATGACAACGTCGCCCTCACCCGAAGGCGGGTGGAGGACAAAGAAGTAGCTCTCCCGCCAATGCTCATGGTGAACCGCGACGTTCGGGAGCGGTTCGGGGATCTGGTGAACGAACAGCTCGTCAGCAGCGGTCAGGCGTGGCACGCCGGACATCCTGGCATGCCACCAGATGACGTTCTCGCTCGGCGTGGCGAAGTCCCAGCCCCGCCCCGGTGCACCGGCAGATCAGTCGATCAGCACCCAGAGCCCTCAGGACCGGGACTCAACGCCACGACCAAAGAGAGCCACAAGCGGCGTTCGAGATACAGTGCCGGGCCCGACCAGGTGCTTCGTGAGAGCGGACGACGGGATTCGAACCCGCGACCCCAACCTTGGCAAGGTTGTGCTCTACCAACTGAGCCACGTCCGCAGCGGCTAGCAAGGCTAGCAGAGACACCTAGTTCGCCGGCAGTGCCGATTACTTGATGCCGCCCTGCTGAACAGGTTGCAGGCAGAGGACGTGAGGGTACTGAACCCCCGGATAGAGCTCTTCGTAACCAATGGTCCCGGACGGGCAGAGAGGGCTACCTGGGTTCGAGGGGACGACCTGCACGACCTTTACGGCCGCTGACGGCGAAGAACATGGGACTGGGTCGGGCGAGTAGCGGGGGTGACCGTTTTCAGTGCCGTGCTGGGCGAGGCACTTTCCGAGCGTTGCCGCGGTGGCTGCCGCCTCCTTCTTGACCGCGTTCGATGACGGGCTCAGCACTTGAAACAGAGCGATTACCACCACTAGCACGGTGACAGCCAGCGGGACGAGTCGCCAGGCCGTTCGCCATCCGGGACGGGGAGGCCGAGCACCAGAAACCTCCCAATCAGGCGGCCTCGGCGGCGCATCGATACCCGGCGCCCAGTCGACCCACTTCTCGCCGTCGGGATCGAAGAATCGAATTGAGCCGTCGCCGGAGCGCTCCCACCGGATTCCCCGATGGACCGTCTCCTCGATCGAGGAACCAGAGGATGTCACTTAAGAAGACGCGAGAGCCGGCGATCGGCCAATGGTTTTCCGCCGGTCTGGCAGGTAGCGCAGTACTGCATTGACTTGCTCGAAAACGACACCTCCCTGACGGTGTCGCCACAGACCGGGCAAGGTTGGCCAGTGCGCCCGTGCACGGACAGCCCACTCTTTTTCTCCGACTTCAAACCGCTGGCCGGCAGACCGAGGGAACGATCGACTGCGTCGCGCAAGACCCCGACGAGAGCTGCATAGAGAACCGCGACCTCGGCGTCGGTCAGCTTCCCCGCCGGTTTGTACGGTGACATCTTCGCCGCGTGGAGGGCCTCGTCGGAGTAGGCGTTTCCGACTCCGGCGATGATCGACTGGTCGGTGAGGACCGTCTTCAGATTGCCAGGCTGACCGTCGAGCAGTTTCCCGAGTGCAGCCGTGTCAAACGAGGGATCGAGAGGGTCGGGACCGAGACGCGCCACGCCCTCGACCTCCGTAGGAGAACGCACGACCCATACCGCCAAACGTTTCTCGGTACCTTGCTCAGTCACGTCGAATCCGGACCCGTCATCGAGGCCGACACGCAAGGCGAGCGGGCCCCTGCCCGGTTTGGCCCGCGCCGGGGCCAAGGAATCTCGCCACTGCACCCAGCCTCCGCGGGCGAGGTGAAGCACCATCCACGAGGGCGCAACATCGAAGAGGAGGTACTTCCCTGTGCGACTTACGCTTTCGATCTTCGAACCACGAAGTGATTCGATCGGAGGGTCGTAGGTCTTCAAGGCGGACAGGGCCGCGACCTCGATCCGCGAGAGCGTTTTGCCGGCGCAGCGCTCGTCCAGAAAACGAGTGAGCGCCTCTACCTCAGGAAGCTCGGGCATCTACAGCCCCGTGTGCCCGAAGCCGCCGAGACCCCGGTCGGACTCTGGAAGTGCGTCGACCTGAATGAAGCTGGCATGCTCGACTCTTTGGATGACCAGTTGGGCGATCCGATCGCCGCGGTTGATCTCGAAGTCTTTCTTCGGATCGGTGTTGATCACGATGACCGCCAACTCATCGCGGTACCCGGAGTCGATGAGGCCCGGGCTGTTGGCGAGGGTGATCCCGTGGCGCAAAGCGAGTCCGCTGCGCGGCTGCACGAAGCCGGCATATCCCTCGGGTATGGCGACCCTGACACCAGTGGGAACCAGGGCCCTCCCGCCGCCGGCCTCGACGAGCGCTCCGGTGCGGGCGACCAGGTCGGCGCCGGCGTCGCCGGTCCGGGCGTAGACGGGTGGTGGAAGGTCGGGGTCGAGAAGCACCATCGGTATGTCCACGCTCCGAGGGTACCGAGCACAGACCACCTCACCGTATTTGGGTAACGTCCCCGCCATGTTGGCGTGGCTCGATCTCGAGATGACGGGGCTGGACCCGTCCGTCCACACCATCGTGGAGATCGCCACGCTGATCACCGACGACGATCTGAACATCATCGCCGAGGGTCCCGACATCGTCGTTGCGGCGAGCGCCGACGACCTCGGCCACATGGACGACGTGGTGCGGGGGATGCACACCCGAAGCGGGCTCCTGGACGCGGTCAAGCAGTCGACGACGACACTGGACGAAGCCGGAAAGTTGACCATGGACTTCCTCCGCGAGCACATCTCGACCCCGAGCACGGTACCGCTGTGCGGGAATTCCATCGGGACCGACAGACGTTTCCTCGCAGCCCAGCTCCCTGAGATCGATTCCTACCTGCACTACCGGTCGATCGACGTCTCGACGGTCAAGGAGCTGGTGAGGCGCTGGTACCCGTCCGTGTACGCAAACGCCCCCAAGAAGCAGGGTGCCCACCGTGCGCTGGACGACATACGGGAGAGCGTCGACGAGCTGCGCTACTACCGACAGATGGTTTTCAAACCCGCAGAACAGGAAGGCGACCCGGAGTAGCCACGCAGAACTTTGAAAGTCTGTTAAATCCGGCCATTCCTCCCTAGCGCTTCGGGCCTGTCCATGGCACCATGGTTTTTACGGGCCGGCGGGGACTCTCGCCGGCGACATAGCAGGGAGGTCTCGTGCGCGTAGAGCAGGCGAGCGAACCAGCCAACCATGTCGTCGAGGATGCCCCCGGGCACAGGCGCAGAACCGCCCGGGTAGCACGCCACGAAGCACGAATACGGCTTCACGAGCTGGCCGGCGATGACGAACTTCTCGAAGACGCCGACCTACTCTGCCCACAGGTCCCTCACGATCTTGGGCGCAAATCATCACCGAGGAAGAAGGACGAGCCAAAGCCCGGAAGGCGTGCCGGCTTCAAGGTGTGGAAGACACCTTTCTGGAAGCGACGCAGGCAACTGTGGGCTGAACGCAACGCGGCCACCCGGCGCATCCTCGAACAGGAGTAACTAGCTCTTCGGCTCGAACTCCAGAGCCAGCGAGTTCATGCAGTAGCGGAGCCCGGTCGGTTGGGGGCCGTCGTTGAAGACGTGCCCGAGGTGACTGCCGCAACGACGGCACCGCACCTCCGTGCGGATCATGCCGTGACTGCGGTCCTCGATCACCTCGACCGCTTCGGCGACAGCCGGCTCGAAAAAGCTCGGCCACCCGGTCCCTGAGTCAAACTTGGTCGACGAGCCGAACAGGACGGCCCCACAAGCCGCGCACGCATAGGTGCCGTCGTCGTGGTTATTGACGTATTTGCCTGACCACGGGCGCTCCGTTCCTGCCTTACGCAGTACCTCGTACTGCTCTGGGCTCAACTGGGTTCGCCACTCTTCTTCAGTCTTGGATACTTCTTGTGCCATACCTCCAGGGTACGGCTACCACGTGTCTATCCAGGGCCTCTTCTTGCCATCACGATGGGGCGGAACGGGCGCCGCTCGCAAGACCGAAATCAGTCGGGAGCGTGTTTCCGCCGGGTCGATGACGTCGTCCAGCTCGAAGTGGGTCGCCGCATTGAGGGCTTTGCCGTTGCGGTATGCAGAGGCAACCAACCGCTCGAACAGTGCCTGACGCTGACCTGGATCCTCCTCCGCTTCCAGCTCCTTCCGGAAGCCGAGCCTGACCGCGCCCTCGAGGCCCATCCCTCCGATCTCGCCGGTAGGCCACGCCACGGTCAGCGCCGGGGCGTGGAAGCTGCCGCCGGCCATCGCTTGCGCCCCGAGCCCGTAGCCCTTTCGGAGCACGACAGTGGCGAAGGGAACTGTGAGGCTGGCGCCGACGACGAACATTCGGGAGAAGTGGCGCACCTGCGCCGTCTTCTCCGCCTCGGGACCGACCATGAACCCCGGGGTGTCACACAGGAAAACAATCGGAAGATCGTGCGCGTCGCACAGCTGCATGAACCGGGCTGCCTTGTCAGCACCGTCAGAGTCGATCGCGCCGCCCAGATGCCCGGGATTGTTGGCGATGACACCGACGGGCCTGCCTTCGAGGCGGGCCAGCGATGTCACGATTCCAGGTGCCCACCCTCCGCGCAGCTCGAGCACAGACCCGATGTCCGCCACCCCCTTGATCACCCTCCGGACGTCGTAGACGCGCAGCCTGTCTTCGGGGATCGCGGCCCGAAGTTCGCGTTGGTCGGCGGCCTCCCAATCGCCAACTTTCCCTTGGAAGTAGCTCAGGTACTGCTTGGCCGCGCTAACAGAAGCGGCATCGTCCTCTACGAGAACGTCGATCACGCCGTTCGGGTACTGCACGCTGACGGGGCCTACCTCATCGGGCTCGAACTGGCCGAGCCCTCCGCCTTCGATCATCGCCGGCCCGGCCATGCCGACGCTCGCATCCTCGGTAGCGATGATCACATCGCAGCACCCGAGGAGCGCGGCGTTGCCCGCGAAGCAGCGCCCGGAAGCGATGCCGACCATCGGCACCAGCCCGCTCAGCCTGCCGAAGAGTGCGAACGCCATGACGTCGAGCCCGGAAACGCCGGGCGCGTCGGTGTCGCCTGGACGGCCCCCGCCGCCTTCAGCGAACAGAACCACCGGGAGACGAGAACGCTCGGCCAGCTCGAACAGCCGGTCCTTCTTCCGGTGCCCCTGGTATCCCTGAGTGCCGGCGAGAACCATGTAGTCGTAGGACATGACTGCGCAGCGCGAAAGTTCATCCGAAAAGAGGTGGCCGTTGATGTGCGCGGTGCCGCCGATGAAACCGTCCGCGACGGTGTTCATGATCAAATCGTCAACGGTACGCCGGGCGCGCTGCGCGGCTACTGCGAAACCCCCGTACTCGACGAATGTGCCGGGGTCACACAGGTCGTTGAGGTTCTCCCTGGCCGTTCTCCGCCCATAGGAGTGGCGCTTGGCGACAATGTCGGGTCTCGCCGCGTCCTGCGTGGCGGCACGGCGGTCGAGAACCTCTTGGAGATCGGGACGGATCGCAGTCGGGTCGGCACTCTGGACAGGGCCCGCCGTCGATTCGGCAACCACACCGTCTTCGATCAAGAGAAGCTCGTCTCCAGCCCCGACGGTTTGGCCGAGGCTCACGATCACGTCCCGCACCGTGCCACTCGATGCCGCCACTACCTCATGCTCCATCTTCATCGACTCGATGACGACGACAGGACGACCGGCGACGACCTGATCCCCTGGCGACGCGAGCACTGCAGCGATGGTTCCGACCATCGGCGCGCAAGTGGGAGTCAGCGTGGCCATGGCTGGGTCAGTATGGCCGGGTTGGTGGATTCAGACCAAAGCGGGAAATGACACGCCGACTCCGCCTCTGGTCGAGCCTCCATAGCGAGCCTTTTCCGCCGCCAGGTCGAGAGGCTTGGTGATGGCGTCGATCTCAACAGGCAACCGGTCGGCTGGCACGAGCCAGCACACCTCGAACTCGAGACCGTCGGGATCGTGGGCGTACAGCGCCTTCGTGGTCCCATGGTCGGACGCACCCACCAGAGCGCCAGCGTCGCGGAGCTTGCCGGCGGCCCGTTCGAGTTCGTCCAGGGTGTCGACCTCCCAGGCGATGTGGTAGAGGCCGACGGTGCCGCGCCCCGCCTCGGATGGACGCGCGTCCGCGCCGATCTGGAACAGCCCGAGATCGTGGTCGTTCTGGCTCGCCGGGGCCTGCAGGAAGGCCGCTTGCCCGGGGATCTCGAACTTGACCCGGAAGTCAAGCACGTCCTTGTAGAAGGCGACGGTCTTCTTGACATCTCGCACGTACAGGACGGCGTGATTCATGCGGGTGACGGGCATGACATCAGGGTACGGCGATACAAGGGCTTTGCTTGAGTCGTCTAGGTTCAAGGTGTGCGGCCCATGGCGGCAGTAGGGGTATGCGTCCTTGTCGGCGCGGCGGCGTGCAGCGGGGCTGCCGCGTCTCGCGGGACTCCTCCAGCCGTGACGGTGCCCCCTACGGCTGGTCCATCGACCACATCGACCTCGTCCACCTCGTCGACCACGCCGACGAGCGCGCCGCCTAAGCCGACTCTGCCGCCCGGTCCGCCGTACCAGGTCGGATCGACGACTGTGCAACTGGTCGACTCCAGCCGGCCGACCGTGAGCCACGGTCACACCGTAAGCAACTCCCGTGCCTTGACCACGTTGGTCTGGTACCCACTGGTTTCGCGGCGGTCCCCGCTCATCGTCTTCGCCCACGGTTATCAGGTCGGACCTGCGCCGTACGAGTCGATGCTCCAGGCGTGGGTCGCCCACGGGTACGTGGTCGCCGCGCCAGAGTTCCCTCTGACCGACCAGGACATCGCAGGAGCGAACCTGGACGAAAACGACATCAACAACCAGCCCGACGACATTCGCTTCGTAACCGACTCACTGGTGGCAACGGGATCCGCCGTGGCCGCGCGAATCGATCCTCTACGTGTCTGCGTAGCGGGCCACAGCGATGGAGCCGAGAGCGCCCTGGCGGCGAGCATCGCACCAACTCCCGCGGGCGAGCCGGCGTTTCGGGCGCTGGTAGCGATGTCGGTACAGGAGCTCCCGGGGGTGAGCCACACCTCCAACCCGCCGATGCTCGTCACCCAGGGAGACGCCGACAACATCAATCCGCCCTCATACGGATATACGACGTACCAGGACGGGGCTTCGCCAAAGTTCCTGCTCGTCATCAAAGGTGGAGGACACCTTCCCCCGCTGCAAGCCGGGAGTGCGTGGCTTGCGGGGATCGAGGCGGTGACCGAGGGCTTCGTCGACGCGTACGTCGCATCCGACGGTCCAGTGGCCCGGATCGGATCCGCGACTGCCGGTTCACCTTTGTTCGCACTCTCGTCAGGTTGAGAGTACGTTCGGCTTCGTGACAGTTGACATGGGCACCGGCAAGTTGGGGGAGCTGTTCGCCTACCCCGGGGAATGGGCGGACATGGACCGTTGGCACGCACAAGTCGCCGAGATAAGGAGGTCGACTCCCGTCCTCTATGTAGAACTCGACGGATTCACCCCGTTCTGGGTGCTGACGCGTTACGCGGACGTGTTCGCCGTGTCCCGCGACAACGACCACTGGATCAACACCACGCGCTCGGTCCTGGGGCCGGACGAAGACTGGCACCGGATGCTCGCCCAGGGAATTCCTGAGCCGAAGACGCTCATCCACCTTGACGGCCAGGACCATCGCGAGCATCGCCAGGTAACCAACGACTGGTTCAAACCTGCGACGGTCAAGCAACGGCAACCGCGCATAGAGGCGATCGCCGACCATTTCATCGGCAAGTTGCGCGAAATGGGCGGTGGGTGCGACTTCGCCAGTGACATCGCCCAGCCGTACACCCTTCGAGTGATCATGGACATCTACGGCGTCCCCGAGGCGGACGAACCACTGATGCTCGAGCTGACCCAGGGGCTGTTCGGTGCAGCCGATCCCGAGTTCATGGGCGAGGCGGCAGACCCCGAGGCGCGCTTGATCGAGTCGGTGATGAAGTTCATCCAGTACTTCAACGAGCTCACCGACGAACGGCGCAGCCATCCAACCGACGACCTCGCGACCGTCATCGCCAATGGAAAGCCAGGCGGGCACGAAATGGACGAGGCTCACCGGCTCTGGTACTACATCATCGTGGCGACCGCGGGCCACGACACGACGTCGTTCGCCCTTGCCGGCGGCATGGAAGCAATCCTGCGGGATCCTTCGCAGCTGCAGCTCATCGCTGACGACCCCTCGCTTGCGGGGAATGCCGCGGACGAGTGCATCCGGTGGACGTCACCCGTTCGTCATTTTCTCAGGTACGCCACCGAAGATTCGGCCGTGGGTGGCGTAAACATCCCAGGAGGGGGCAGGGTGCTGCTTTCCTATCCGAGCGCCAACCGGGACGAGGACCTGTTCGACCAACCGAACTCCTTCGACGTCCGCCGCCCCAACGCGGACAAGCTCCTATCCTTCGGCCTCGGGGCGCACTTCTGTTTGGGCAGCCAATTCGCGCGCCGGGAGATCCGTACGATGCTTGCGAAGCTGGCACCACAACTCGATCACATCGAACCTGCCGGGAAGGCCGAGTGGTCGGAATCGGCGTTCGTGTCCGGGGTCAAGCACCTCCCCGTGGCGTACTCCTTCAAGTCTTGACCGCTGACTCAGACCAGCTCCTTGCCGACGCCGCCCGAAGAGCGGCGCGCTATCTGGACCACATCGACGACCGGGCCGTAGCGCCGGCACAGGCCGCATTGGAGGCTCTCGGACGGTTCGACGAAAAGCTGCCGAGTCGCCCCAGCGATCCCGCGGAGACGATTGCTCTGCTTGACGAAGCTGGGTCGCCCGCGACCGTCGCGACAGCCGGGAGTCGCTACTTCGGCTTCGTGATCGGCGGCGCCTTCCCGGTAGCCGTCGCGGCTTCCTGGATCGGTGCGGCCTGGGACCAGAACTCAGCGCTGCCGGTCATGTCTCCTGTGGCCGACTCTTTGTCAACAGTTGCCCGGCGGTGGCTGGTGGAACTGCTCGGGCTGCCAGAAGGCACCGAAGCGGCGTTCGTCACGGGCGCGACTGAGGCGAACGCCTCGTGCCTGGCTGCCGCCCGCGACCACCTGCTTTCTCGTCGGGGTTGGGACGTTCAAGCTTCCGGCCTCTTCGGGGCGCCCGAGATTCCGGTCGTGGTCGGTGCGCAGGCGCATTCGACGGTGCTGAAAGCACTTGGATTCGTCGGCCTGGGCCGCAGCCGGGTGATCACGGTCCCGACCGACCACGCGGGACGCCTGCGTGCGGAGCTCCTACCGGATATCGATGGTCCGGCGATTGTCTGCCTTCAGGCCGGCGAGGTGAACGGTGGGGCCTTCGACCCGTTCGCAGAGGTCGTTCGGTGGGCCCGCTGGCGTGACGGTTGGGTTCACGTCGACGGCGCGTTCGGCTTGTGGGCGCTGGCTTCGCCGGCCCTGGCCGACAGGCTCTGCGTGGGGTTGGCGGACGCTGACTCGTGGGCCACCGACGCCCACAAGTGGCTCAATGTGACCTACGACTCGGGGATTGCGTTCGTCCGTAGGGGCGAGGATCTTCGGCGCACGTTCGCCTCTGTCGCCGGCTACCTCCCGCCCGACGGTGGCTACGAGGCGATGCACCACACCCCCCAGTCGTCGCAGCGGGCACGCCAGATCGAAATCTGGGCGGTTCTCCGGACCCTGGGCCGATCCGGCGTGGCAGCTCTTGTGGACCGGTGCTGCACCCACGCGGCGACCATCGCCCGGGGTCTCAGTGACTCTGGGCTCGAGGTCCTCAACGAGGTGGTCCTCAACCAGGTTGTCGTTCGTGCCCGGTCAGACGAGCTGACGTCCCGATGGATCCGGTCGATTCAGCAGGACGGCACTTGTTGGTGCGGGCCGACCAACTGGGACGGACACGCGGCGATGAGGATCAGCGTTTCGGGGTGGTCCACGACGGAATCAGACGTGACAAGGAGTGTCGAGGCGATGGTGCGCTGCGCTCGTGGTATCGGAGCGATCTAAGGGGCCTCCCGGCGGACCCGAGTCAGCCTCTCAGGGTCACCATAAGACCGACGTCAACTCCCCCACCAATTCGGCTGGGGTGGAGATGTATTCGTCCAGAACTTTCGACGATTTAGCCACGCGGGGCCGCTGTCGGACCCCAATTCGGGGGGACTAGGCGTTGTTATGGCCCTACTGGATGGTGCGACACGAACCCGCAGGTGGATGCAGTGGGGAACGAACCCGAAATCCAGGAACGAATCGGAGAAAAGCCAGAACACAGGAGCCTCCCAGCCACCTGGAGAATTTTGACGGTTCGTACCTTTATGGGCCGATTTTTTGGCCCTTTCTGGCACGAATTCGGAGCCGTATTTGGGTGTTGAGTGTCCGTTGGGTTTATCCCTCATTGTCCTTGTCATGGGACTTTTACCGTTCTTATCGAACTCATTCCAAAGAAGCGAGCGAGGGTCACCGGACATGACAATCCAGGCAGACAATCAAACGGCCAAGCGGCACTCACGGGCAGCACGCCACGGTGCCTTCGGCGGCCGGCGACTCCCGGTCGTCAAGGCCCTCTCGCTTGTCGGTTCCATGACCCTCGCGACCGGCGGGTTGCTGACAGTCTCCAGCGTGTTCGTTCCTTCCGCCAACGCCACCCCCTCCCTTTGCGGCGTCCCAACCGGCTCCGGCCTACAGCAGAACATCAACACGTCGATGGGGTGCGACGTGGCAGAGGGCACCTCCCTAATGAGCGGATACCTGGCCGACACGGGTCTTCAGCCCGGCCAGGTATTGACCCTCGAGGATGCCTATGAAGGTCTGTCGTCGCACAACTTCTACTACGGGAACTACACGCTCGTCCTCGGCTGTGTGTCCGGGTCGGCGAACCCCGTCACAAGCCACTACGTGATCGCGCCGGGCTCGGGTAGTTTTCCTCAGACTCCCCCGACGATCAGCAGCGGCAGCCTTCCCCAAGTCACCGCTGACTCGAACGGGAACATCGTCTGCACTTGGGCCCTCACGGTTCTGAACCAGCCGAGTGGCCAGCTGAACAGCTCGAAGAGCGACCTGTGGGTGATCTCTGGGGGTTCGGGAAACGTTGCGACGGTCAGCGTCAAGCCGCCGGTCCTCGGTGCATCGGATTCGCCGACCACCACCGTCGACCCGACCACCACCGTCGACCCGACCACCACCGTCGCACCCACGACGACCGTCGCACCCACGACGACCGTCGATCCGACCACAACCGTGGCGCCGGCCACGACCGACGATCCCACCACCACCGTGGCGCCGACCACCACCGACGATCCCACCACCACCGTGGCGCCGACCACCACCGTCGATCCCACCACCACCGTTCCGGTTGATCCGGGCACAAGCTCTCCGACCACAGCTCCGGTCCTGCAGACTGCCACGGTCTCGGATCCGGGGAACGGCCCGACGTCCAGCCACGTCCCGCCGCCGACCGACCCGGCGACTACCGATCCCGCGCACGCTTCAACTCCCGGTGGATCCAGCACGACGAGCGCCCCGGCGAGCACGACGCCCGCCTCGCACCCTGTCTCGGCCCTCGCCTTCACCGGTTCGATGTCTGAGGAGTTGGCGGCGATCGGGCTCATCCTGGTCCTCGCCGGCGGCCTGGTCCTGGGCACGAGCCGGCGCTGGATCCAGTCCCGCTCGTAGCAAAACGCGACCACTCGGGCCTGCGCACGCGGGCCCGACATACCCTGTCGATCCCCGGAAACTTCGGGCAACCCCGGGTAGACAAAATGTCCTTCAGTGATCATTGCGTCAGGCCGATCAGAACCGAGTGCCCGGATATCGCCGAGTCGTCCCCTTCGCGGTAAGCGTGGTCCTGGTTCTCGCTACGGGAGCTCTGGGCGTAGCGCTTTCGTCATCTGCGGGTTCAAAGTCCGCAGCCCTGCATCGGCATGATCGAGAGGTCCTCCAGGCGACCCTGGCTTCGCTCGGCAAGCAATACGTGCTGTTCAGCCTCAAAGAGGGTCTCGACTACTCCTCCACCGGGACTTGGTCGCTTCGCCCCGGGGACCCCGCCGACACCTCCCGGCTTCAGACCTTTGTAACCCACGCGGTCCTGCTCAACTATGGCGCAGCCCTGGTAAGTCTCGACGGAAAGACGATCAACGCGTACACGAGTGGTCCCGGCCTCCCTCCGGCTGGCGACCCGGGTTACCAACCCATGGTGGCATCCCTCACGTCGGGTCAGCCGGACGTCAGCTCAGTCATGGAAGTTGGCCGAATTCCCGTCGTCGCGATGGCCGTCCCTTTGACGGTGGGAGGACAGACGAAGGCGTTGTTCGTCGGCTTTGTGCGACTTGATCGGTCGGCGCTGGAAACCTACGTCCAGTCGATTCGTTACGGAAAAACCGGCAAGTCATACGTCGTCGACTCCCACGGAACGATCGCCGCAAGCACGGATCCTGCCGACGTCGGGAGATCGATTGGTCAACCTCGTGCAGTCCTTGCTCTGCAACGCAGCCTGTCCGGGGATTACACGCAGAATGGCTCCTTGGTCAGCTACGCACCTTTTGGTGTCAGCGGATGGTCAGGCTTCACCATTCAAGCCTCCACTGAGTTCTTTGGACCGATCCACGCCAGCAACCTTCGGGTCGAAGTCGCCATCACGGCTCTCCTCGCGATCGCCTCGGTATTGATCATCATCCTCGGGTATAAGCGCGAGATGGCGCGGCGGAAGTTCCAGGAACAGCTTGCTTACCAGGCGTACCACGACAGCCTGACCGGGCTCGCCAACCGGCCAATGCTCCTCGAACGTCTGAACCAGGCGCTGTCGAAAGCGCGGCGACAGAACCATGCTGTCGCAGTCCTTTACCTGGACCTCGACCGGTTCAAGACAGTCAACGACACAAAGGGGCACGAAGTCGGGGATGCCCTTCTCCGCGAAATCGGCAGGCGCCTTGCGCAAGTCGTGAGACTCGAAGACACGGTTGCGCGTATGGGCGGTGACGAGTTCGCCGTCGTCATGGAGGACATCGGGACCGTCCAGAACATTCAATGCGTTCGTAGTCTGGCAGAACGAATCGTGGCCGAAGTCAGCCGTCCCGTAGATATCGGGAACCTGACAGTTACTGTTGGGGCCAGCGTCGGAGTCGCGGTCAGCCGTTCTGGTCACGATGACGTCGAGACGATGCTCCGCGACGCCGACTTGGCCATGTATAGCGCCAAGGACTCGGGCAGAAACGGATACCTGATCGCCGGAGAGCACGAAGTCTTTCCCCAAGCGGAGGCCGCGCCGTCTGCGGGGTGAATCAAGCCATAGTCAACAGATGGGGTTAGGGCTGCGCCTGAGGCTTCGTTCCATGTAGATGACAGTCTTGGACGGTTCAGAATGCAGGGGCTCCCGCGCTCCTGTCGGCTCGAAACCCGCTCCTCGGTACAGGCGGAGGGCTGTGGCATTGTCCTCCACAACGCCCAGGCGCACGACGGTTGCACCCCGGTCGCGCGCCCATTCGATACCCGATTCCAGCAGTCTTCTTCCGAGGCCGAGGCCTCGACTGCCCGGATCCGTCCACATCGAAGCCAGATGGCAGATCGAGTGGTCCTCGCCGTCGAGAAAGACGGCTACCAAACCGAGCCATCGATCGTCACCCTCGACAACGAATACGCATCCCTCGTCCACCCAAGGTCGCCAGCACAGTGGACTCCGAACCACCTCGAGTTCGTAGGTGCTGCCGAAGGCGCCCGGAGAGTCGAGAAGCGCGCGAAGCCGTAGGTCCTTCAACCGTTCAAGTTCATTGATCCCGACTTGCCGTAGGAGCACATCACAAGAATGGCCAAGACGTGGAGCCAGTGCATCCGAGTTACGTGCGATTGCATATGTCAGACACGCGAGATTTGCACTACAGCGATAGTGTAAATAGGTGAGCCTGGACGATGGATTTCACCGGATCGGTTCCGATCCATATGCCGTTCCATCGGACGCCAAGGATGGCGCCAGACGACTGCGCGGTCAGTTACCTGCCCCAGTCACCGTGTGGACTGCGTACGGACCAGGCGGGACCCAGACCGGGATTACCGTGTCCTCGGTTCTGGTCGCAGAGGGGGACGCCCCAACAATCCTGGGGTTGATCGCCCCTCTGTCGGAGTTCTGGGACGCGGTGCAGGTCAGCAAACGGTTCGTCGTTCACGTTCTCGGTGCAGAGCAGACCCGGGCTGCGGACCAGTTCGCCCTTCGCTATCCGGTCAGTCCATTCGACGGTCTGAGAGTCTCTGCATCCGAGTACGGTCCCATCCTCGAGGACGTCGGGACGCGAGCCGAGGCCACCCTGACCTCGTATGTCGACGTGGGATATTCACTCTTGGTCCGAGCAACGCTCGGTGAATTCGAGTTTGCCGATGAACCGCCTGCACCTCTCATCCACTACAGGGGCCGGTACTTCACCGCGGCGTCCAGGAACAGACAGCTACCGTAAGCAGGGATGCCCTCGCCGACCGATACCGTCGAGCAGTTCATGGCGTCCTTCGTCGACGCCTGGCCACGGAGGGACGCCTCGGAACTGGCGCCGTTTTTCAGTATCGACGCCGTGTACCACAACATCCCCCTGGACCCTGTCCGTGGTCGCGATGCCATCCGTCAGACACTCGAATCCTTCATGGAAATGGGAGGATTCGTCAGTGTCGATGTAACCAACATCGTCTCCGACGGTGGACGGGTCGTCGTAGAGCGCGTCGACCATTTCACCGTCTCTGGGAAGACGTCATCCCTGCCGATCATGGGCATATTCGAGGTCCAGGACGGACTGATCACCGCCTGGCGCGACTATTTCGATCTCGGTCAGTTCGAGCGGGAGTAAGTCTTACGAACAGCCGCTGGTGGTCCCGCAGGACGGGCAGGCGTGGCAACTGCCGGCCCTCTGCATCTGGACACCACATTGGAAGCAGTACGGCGCATCAGACTCAGCCTTGACAGGCATGGCCGGCTGGTCAGCCGGCGATGATGCCCTTGGTGGCTGCATATCTGGTCCAGCGTCGAGGCTCAGGTTCTGAGTAACCGTCTCCTCGATGCCCGGCAGCGTCTGCTGGGTCCGTTCAGCCGTGGTGAGCACGCCCAGCTCAGCCCTCTCCTCGAACGGCAGGTAGTCGACGGCTAGCCGGCGGAATATGTAATCCATCAGCGACTGGGCAATCCGGAGATCCGGATCGTCGGTCATACCTGCGGGCTCGAAGCGCATGTTGGTGTACTTCTTGACGAAGGTCGCCAAGGGGACACCGTGCTGGAGCCCGAGGCTGATCGCGATCGAGAAAGCATCCATGATCCCTGACAGCGTTGACCCCTGCTTCGAGACCTTGATGAATACCTCGCCCGGCCGGCCGTCCTCGTACTCCCCGACAGTTACGTAGCCCTCGCAGTCGGCGACCCTGAAGGCGAAGGTGGACGACGTCCGCTTCCGCGGCAGCCTCTCGCGGATCGGCTGCTTGACGACGACGGTCTGGCGCTGCAGCGCGTTCTCGAGCTCTGCAACCTTGAGCGCCAGCTCAGCATCGTGAACCTCCGCCGGAGAAGCGGTCGGATCAGCAACGGTCTTCTTCGCGGTCGCCAACGGCTGCGCAACCTTGCAGTTGTCCCGGTAAATCGCAATCGCTTTGAGACCTAGCTGCCAAGCCTCGATGTGCAGTTGCTCGAGGTCCTCGACCGTGACCTCTTCGGGAACGTTAACCGTGTTGTGGTTGACGATCCCATTACCAACAAAAGCATGGGTGACAGGCACCGAGATATCGAACACCTGACGCTCGCCCGTGTCTTCCGCAGCCACGACGGGGCTGAAATGCAGGTTGTCCTCGAGGACGCTCCACAGCCACTCCGGCAGGTCTGCTCCCGCAGCCGCTACCTGACACAAGGTGTGATGAGTGACGAACTTCGTGCGTGGATCGCACAGATGACCAAGCCGGGCTCGAACCCCCGAACCACGGCCCGACCTGCCTGACCGCCCCCGAGGTAAGAGGGCATACAGTTCCTTTGGAGTTATGCCTGGTACTACGTCGGCGGTGGCATGATTCTGGAATTTCCGACCAGCTAGGGCGTGGGCGCGAGCCGCCTTATCTGGTTCGGGGAAGGGGACCAGCCTGAGAAGCTTCTGGGCCTGAGCCCCAGATGCATAGACCTCGTCATATGACTTGCGGTACGTGGGGTTGTACTTTGAAATGCGACTGTGAACGATGTTTAGGTTCGTCAGTATGGTCTGGAGGTCATCGAGTAGTCGGGATGAATCCAAACAAATCGCCCATTTTGCTGCTGATCCTGTGTAGACGTAGGCGTCCAGCGCGAGTCCTCGGAGGAATGCGAGCACCACCTGACGAGGTGAACGCAGCACTGCGTCAGGAATGCGCTTGGTCCCAGCATCCGCTCCGCAACCGAGGTACTCGAAGAACTCCACGATTGCCTTCGAGTGGACCTGAACACTCATGCACCGATCGATTGGGCGCCTAATAACCGCGTCGACGCCGAAGACCTTCTTGAAGGATTCAACTATCTCCGTAAGAACTGACTCAACCGAGTTGGTGATATTGATTGTCCAGACCGACCGAGTGATGTGTCCCTCCGAAGCGAAAGCGCCTAAGAGAAACGCGAGCTCCTCCGTCATCGCGGATGGAATGTGGACCGGCGTCTGAGAACCATATGCCGGAGTCGGGACAAAATTGTCGAACCGAGCGGGTAACGATGACCACATGTTTTGTCCGTACCTGACTGCTACCTGGTCACCAAGATCGATTTCATCCAGTCTCTTCCAGTCGAGTCCGTTCTCACCTGCGACAAGGACTCGATGATTCGGAGTGCCGGTCACTCGGTGGCCGGATCGAAGCTCGATCCTCCGGACACGCCGAACGCCGCCGTAGTAGAAGGCGTCAGTCTTGGCTGGGCCACCCAGAGACGCGACTTCGATGATCTCGTCCCTGAAAGAATCCGGGGTTTCGTCCTCGTAGAGGCTCTCGATCCTTATCAATCCGTCTGCGGTGGACACCAAGGTGTCTCCCACCACACACTTTGATATAGCGCCGCTGATGAACGGCTGCACGGCGCCCATCATTCCGATATGTCCGCGGTAGTGGATCGTGTTGTCACCCATGGAGCAAGCGAACACCGGAAGGTGGTCCGACGAGAGGTGTGGTGCGCCCACAATCGACTTATGTTCATCTACATATGCAACGATGTCGCCGATCTCTTGGTCGTCGTAGCCGAGTCGCCTTAATGCTCGGGGAACAGTCTGGTTGACGATTGACATCGTCCCTCCGCCCACGAGCTTCTTCATCTTCACGAGACTGAGGTCTGGTTCTATGCCAGTCGTATCACAATCGAGGAGCAAAGCGATGGTGCCAGTCGGGGCCACAACACTCGCCTGTGAATTGCGAACCCCGTACTGTTCGGCGGTCTCGACGGCAGTGTCCCAGGCTTCTTGAGCGGCCGAGAGAAGCTCCGGAGGCACCAACTCTTCGTCGATTCCGGCCGCCCCGTCTCGATGCATACGAAGGACGTTGAGCATCGGCTCTTTATTGTCTTGGTATCCCGCAAAGGGACCCATCCGTGCGGCAGTTCTAGCCGACGTTGCGTAGGAATGTCCGGTGAGGAGGGCAGTGAGAGCGCCAGCCCAAGCACGGCCGCCGTCGGAGTCGTATGGCAGACCCTGTGCCATGAGCAGCGCTCCGAGATTGGCGAATCCGATGCCTAGTTGCCGGAAGCGCCTGGACGTCTCCGCGATCTTCTCCGTCGGATAATCAGCGTTTCCGACGATGATCTCTTGAGCGGTAAATATCACCTCAGTCGCCGCTTTGAATCCCTCGACATCGAAGGTGCCATCGGCCCGAAGGAAACTGAGCAAATTCAGGCTGGCGAGGTTGCAGGCTGAGTTGTCGAGGTGCATGTACTCACTACAAGGATTACTTGCGTTGATCCGGTCAGTATTCGGTGCGGTGTGCCAACGGTTGATCGTTGTGTCGAATTGCATCCCAGGATCCGCACACTCCCACGCCGCCTTCGCAATCTGACGGAACAGGTCCCGAGCTCTAACGGTCTCGAGAACTTCACCGGTGCTGATACCTCGAAGGTGCCAATCAGCATCGTCCAGAACGGCTTGCATGAACTCGTCGGTGACGCGGACGGAGTTATTCGCGTTCTGGTACTGGATCGAGTAACTGTCCTTGCCATCGAGATCCATGTCGAAGCCGGCGTCACGCAGCGCACGCGCCTTGCGCTCCTCGATCGCCTTGCACCAGATGAAGTCCTCGATGTCTGGGTGATCGGCGTTAAGTATGACCATTTTTGCGGCGCGCCTCGTTTTTCCGCCCGACTTGATCGTCCCCGCCGACGCGTCGGCGCCCCGCATGAAGCTCACCGGTCCGGACGCAGTTCCTCCACCCCGGAGACCTTCCTTCGAAGAACGGATCTTGGACAGGTTCACACCTGCCCCCGAACCGCCCTTGAAGATGATGCCTTCTTCGGTGTACCAGTTGAGAATCGAGTCCATCGAGTCTTCGACAGCGAGGATGAAACAGTTGTGCACTCGCAGGTTGCCGCTGAGGTACTCGCCGCTTTCGGTTTGAATGTCGTAGACCTCGTCAACGCCGAGTTCCTCGATCCTGTCGATCTTGAGGAACTGAACGTCGGCTCCGTCCGATAGCGGATAGATCTCGCCTATCTCGCCAGTGCGGTGCCAGGTCAGCTGATCCCCGGGAATCAACTCTCCGGCCTCCACAAATCGGCCCGTCCCGTCGCCCGATGCCCGCCAAACCAGATGGTCGGGGGTGACATCGAGAGTGACGCCGGCTTTGGTGTGGATCCGCAAGACGGCCTTACGACCGTTGGCCTTGACCGCCACGATCTTGGTCAATCCGTGAGCGTCGTAGACCTTGGTGCCGACAGCGTTGGTCTCGACGAGCTTGCCGATCGGGATGAGACCCTCCGGCGTGCAGACAAGCGCTCCGTAGGGCTGGCACGCGCTTCCCTGCTGAGGTACTCCATGCACACCGATGTTGAACCAGACGGGCGAGTTGAACGCCGCCTTCTGATGGATGATCAGATACTTCAGCTCGTCGGAAAACGTCTCGGCTTCCGCGTCGTCGACGAAGTACCCATCCTTACGGCCCCACGCGGTGATGGTGTCGACGACCCGGTCGACAACCTGCTTGAGCGACCACTCTCGTTCCGGCGTGCCGAGAGTTCCCCTGAAGTACTTCTGGGCGAGGATGTTGGTCGCATTGAGGCTCCATGTCGAAGGAACTTCGACGCCCAGTTGCTCGAATGCGACTGCCCCAGTAGCAAAATTCACGATGCGCGCGTCCCGCCGATCCCAGACGACCGTGTCGTAGGGATGCTGACCAGGCGAGGTGAACCGCCTCTGGATGCCGATGCCCATTCGTTCCGGGGCGATTGCCATTACCCACCTACCTTCTAGAGAGTGTCCTGGTGCTGCGACCACAACCTGTAGTGGTGGACGGCCCCATACCAGACCGCTGCCCACAACATGAGGAACAGATTACATCACCGTAGTTTCATCGATGTCAATGGTCTCCAAGCCGCGAAAATGCTGGTCAGAGGGCGCTCGCGAAGGTTTGCACTCTGGCCCGCCCCCTCGTCCGGGCGACCTGCCTTCCAACGTTAAGTAGTTGGCGCTGTGGAGCAAAAGAGGGGTAAAACTGTGGAAGACATCTGTATTAATTGGGGGTTTTCCACAGTCGCGAAGTTCTCCGAAAAAAGTGGACGGAAGTGCGTGTAACCGCAATCGGATGCGGGTACAGTTTTTGGAGAGCCGCCGAAGCTGCCCCCTCGGCGGTCTATAACCCTGGCGCCGGCCCTCTCGTCCCCGCCCCTTCGACAGGGGGCCGCGCCGGGGAACTTTTCATAACGCGCCCAAACTTGGCAACTTCCGGTTGCCGGTAACGTCGGCGCGCTATGGGAGCGGTCCTCACAATTGACGCAGGAACCACCGGCGTCAGGGCGATGGCGGTTGGGGAAAACGGGGTTCCGAGAGGCACCGTCTACCGCGAATTCCCGCAGTACTTTCCGCGACCGGGATGGGTGGAGCACGACGCCGGCGAGATCTGGCGGACCCTTGAAACGGTCATCGCGGAGCTGGTCGACGAGCTCGGCAAAGACCGCGACAGCATTACCGCGATCGGCATCACCAACCAGCGTGAAACCACGGTGGTCTGGGACCGGGCGACGGGAAACCCGCTAGCCCGCGCCATCGTGTGGCAAGACCGCAGGACCGCGGCGGAATGCGAAAGGCTCCGAGATGCCGGCTATCTGCCCCTCATTCGGGAGAGGACCGGGCTGGTCCTCGACCCGTACTTCTCGGCGACGAAACTCGCCTGGCTGTTCCGAGAAGGAGGCGTCGAGCCCGGTCCGAACGTCGCCTTCGGAACCGTTGACAGCTGGATCATTTGGCGCCTGACCGGCGGAGGGGCGCACGCGACGGACCATTCCAACGCGTCGCGCACCCTTCTCCTCGACATCAACAAGCTCGCGTGGGACCAGGAGCTGTGCGACTTGTTCGGCGTACCAACCTCGGTGCTGCCCGATCTGGTGCCGTCGTCCGGTCGCATCGGAGTCACTGCAGCAGGGGTCGTTCCAGGCCTCCCGGCAGGCATCCCGATCAGTGGGTGCGCCGGCGACCAGCAGGCAGCTCTCTTCGGCCAAGCGTGCTTCGAACCGGGCATGACCAAGAACACCTACGGGACCGGGAGCTTCGTCCTCATGAACATCGGGAGTGAAGCACCTCCCCCAGTTGACGGACTTCTCACGACAGTCGCATGGACGGGCATCCATCCAGGCGCCACCTACGCGCTCGAAGGATCGATCTTCGTTACCGGTGCCGCTATCCAATGGCTCCGAGACCAGCTCGGGATGATCACCGAAGCCTCTGAGATCGGCCCCCTCGCGGAATCGGTCACCGACACGGGCGGTGCCTACTTGGTGCCCGCGTTCACCGGACTGGGAAGCCCGTGGTGGGATCCAGACGCGCGCGGCACTCTTGTCGGCCTCTCGCGCGGGGTTGGCCGCGCCCAGGTGGCGAGAGCCGCTGTCGAGGCCATGGCCTACCAGACGAAGGACGTAATCGATTCGATGTGCAAAGCGATCGGGTCCTCCGTATCTGAGCTTCGGGTGGACGGCGGAGCTTCCGTCATGGACTTCCTGCTGCAGTTCCAGGCCGACCTTCTCGGTGTGCCAGTCGTTCGGTCGGCGGTCAGCGACACGACGGCATTGGGGGCCGCGCTGCTCGCCGGGCTGGCCGAAAAGGTGTGGGCGTCGACGAACGAGATCGGCGCCATGTGGCGCAGTGACCGCACCGCGACGCCTGGGGAAGCCGCACCGGTCGCTGATGCTTCTTACGAGGTCTGGAAGCGAGCCGTTGCGCGCTCGCGCGCCGGGGATTGAGTCTCAGACGCCGAGGCTGGTGTGCTTCAAGCGTTCCACCGACAGGTCGTCGCCTTCGTACACGACGCGTGCGTGCGCGCCACGGCCGAAGGCGGCCAGCACCAGCTCTCCCGGAGAGCCACGCAGGACCACCAGCGGGGCTCCTCCCTTCAGTGACATGTAACCGAACCCCGGCGATTCGCCAGCAACTCCGACCGGAGACTTGCGGGTCAGCAGGCGCCCCATGACCTTCAGCCGGCCCCACAATGCTTCGTCTTGCTCCGGCTCGACTTTCCGCGGCTCCCAGCCGGACGTGGCGCGGCGAACATCCTCGTGATGCACGAAGAACTCCACCGTGTTGAACGGTTCGTCCACCAGGCGGAGAGGGGCCGGCGGGCCGGATCGGATCAGCGACACCAGCTCGTCCCATCCGTGCCCGTGCAACGCCGAAACCCGAACCTTCTCGCTGTGACCGGATAGGGCAGAGAGGACGTTGCCGGGAAGGGAGTCGGGACGCCGTTCGCGGACTACCAGATGAGCGGCAAGGTCGGAAGTACTCCAGCCGGAGCAGAGGGTTGGCGCGTCGGGACCGACTTCGATGAACAGGTCACACAGCGCCTGCCGCTCCGCCTGAGCAAAGTGACCGACCTGCGGGATCCTGTTGGCCTCCACCCGGAGCTCAGCGGAGCGCACTTGGATGAGCCTGCCTCGTAGCGCGCACGACCAACTCCGACCAGCGGGCGTCGACGATCCGCGTCAGCGCGGTGAGCTGCCGGCGCTCCCGGGCCCGAAACGGACGGCCCTGCCGGCCAAGAACGAGCACGAGCCCTGCGGCGTCCATGTCGGCCCAGGCAACGTCGTCCGGACCGTTCTCCCCCACCCTGGGAGATATGGACGCCCGGCTCCCGGCAAGGAATGCCGACAGCCACTGACCGGAGGGAACCTGCCCGACCGACACCACGTGCTCCGGTGCTCCCGGCTCGACGACGGCGGCCCAGTCTGATTGGAAGTCGCGCATGCTTCCGCGCGCCAGAGACCTCAACAACGACACCACCGATTGCTGCCCAACTAACCCCGCCGCCGTCTCGAGCGCGTCGAGCCTCGGGTCGGCTAGGGAATCTTTCGCCCGGCGCACGTCCTCCACGTCGACGCCGTCGACCTCCGATACTTCCGAGACGAGCAGCTGCACGAGCCCCTCGTCCGGAAGTTCCACCACCAGCTCGTCGATAGCACGGCCCCCGCCTCGTTCGAGGATGTCGATACCGATCAGGTCCCCCCGGACGGCGCCGATGCGGCTGGCCACCGCCCCCAAGGCCCCGGGGCGGTCGGGGACCCAGACGCGCAGGACGAAAAGTGGCACGGCCAGACGCTAGCGCTGCTGTATGAACCGGTTGTTACGTAGAGGCCACGCCAGTATTACGAATACACCGGTCCAGCGAGCGATTCGGGCGCGTCCGGAGGAATCGGTTCCGCCTCGGATCCCGGTGCAGCCCGCAGACCGCGGTCTCTCTTCGCGTAGTGGTGGACGCGTTCCTGACCCGACAGATCCTGGATCGCATCCATGATCTGCTCGGTGAAATGCCGAAGAGACGAGCCGTCTGTCCCGCCATCCTCCGACACTTCCCCTGGCCACCTCAATGGCTCCCCCATCTTGATCCTGACCCGCCGGAACGGCTTGATTGCGCGAGAGCCGATCGGCTGCACCTCGGCCGTTCCGAACTGAGCCACGGGGATCACCGGTGCCCCGGTCTGCATGGCTAGGCGCGCGACTCCGGTGTGGCCTTTGTAGAGGCGTCCGTCCGGGGACCGGGTCCCCTCCGGATAGATGCCGAGGGCGCCGCCCTGCTCGAGGACCTCTCGAGCCGCCAGCAAGGCGCGCGTCGAGGCCGAACCACCGTCCCGCTTCAAGGGGATCATCCCGACCGCACGGAAGAACCAAGCGGTCTTCCAGGTCTCGAAATACTCGGCCTTGGCCACGAACGTGACCCGCCGGCGCACCACCAGCGGCAGGAAGATGCTGTCGATGAACGACTGATGGTTGGACGCGAGTATGACGGGCCCGGTACGCGGTACTCGGTTCGTCCCCTCTCGTCGGACCCGGAAGAGGACGTACAGCAACGGTGTGAGCACGATCTTCAACGCCCAGTAGGCCATGGCCGAAAGCTACGCGTTTTGCGCGGCTTGTGTTGAAAAGAGCTGACTAACCGAGCTTGGTGAGCGACTTCTTCAGGTTGCGGACGGCCTGATGGATCCGCTTCTCGTTTTCGATCAGGGCGAAACGAACGAAGCCCTCGCCGCCCCGACCGAAACCGACGCCCGGAGACGTTGCGACCTCGGCGTCGGTGACCAGGAACTTGGCGAACTCGAGCGACCCCATCTCCCGGTACGGCTCGGGTATCGGCGCCCACACGAACATCGTTCCCTTGGGCTTCTCGAGCTCCCAGCCGATCCGGTTGAGCCCCTCGCAGAGAGCGTTCCGGCGGGAGTGGTAGATCTCGTTGACTTCCTTCGGGTACTCGGATGCCTCGTTGAGCGCGACGATCGAGGCGATCTGGATCGGCTGGAAAGTCCCGTAGTCGAGGTAGCTCTTCAGCTTGGTGAGAGCCGAAACGATCTCGCGGTTGCCGACCATGAACGCCATTCTCCAACCGGCCATCGAGAAGCTCTTGGTCAGCGTGTAGAACTCGACGGCGACGTCCTTCGCGCCCGGCACCTCGAGGATCGACGGAGGCTGGTAGCCGTCAAAAGACGTGTCGGAGTAGGCGAAATCGTGGACAAGGACGACATCGCGCTCGCGAGCAAAATCGACCAGTCTCTGCATCCACGCCAGGTCCACGCATTCGGTGGTCGGGTTGTGCGGGAAGGAAAAGACGATCACCCTCGGCCGCGGCCACGTCGATTCCCAGCTCTCCATGAGGTTGCCGAAGAAGTCCTGATCCGGGCCGAGCCGCACCTGCTGGATGTCGGCGCCGGCGAAGAGCGGGGCGTAGATGTGGATCGGGTAGCTCGGTGTCGGCACCAACGCGCTGTCCCCCGGACCGACCAGGGTCCACATCAGGTGCGACAGGCCCTCCTTCGCCCCGATCGTGGTCACAACCTCGGTATCGGGATCCAAGTCCACACCAAAGCGCCTCAGGTACAGGTTCGACACCGCCAACCGAAGCTTGGGGATTCCCCGCGACGCGGAATAGCGATGGTTGCGCGGGTTGCGTGCCGCCTCGGCGAGCTTCTCGACTGCTACGTCGGGGCTCGGGATGTCGGGGTTCCCGAACCCCATGTCGATCACATCGCGACCTGCGTGGCGCGCTTGGTCTCGAAGCTCGTTGATGATGGCGAAAACGTAGGGGGGAAGCCCATTAATCCTGCGAAACTCCACTGGAGAAGACTACTTGACCGGCACCCCCGCTCCCCCGGCATTAACCTCCGTCTCCGCTCGGAGGGCTGCCCCGATCGCTCCCGCTGCCGCCCCGAGCGCCGCCGGAACCATCCGCAGTCTCGTCCTCGCCTCCGGCGCCTCCACCAGCTCGTTGAAAGCCCGGCGGATCGGGGTCATGAGCACATCGCCCGACGTGATCAGCCCGCCGCCGATCACGATCAGCTCCGGATCGAGGATGTTCGCGAGGTTCGACAGGCCCAAGGCCACCCACCACGCGAAGCGGTCCATGATCTCCTGAGCCGACCGATTGCCCTCTGCCGCGGCAGCGGTCACGTGCTCACCGCGGACGGCTTCTGGATCTCCGCCGGCCAGCTCGACGAGCCGGTCGGCCGTTCCCGCCAGCGCCGCCTCGCGGGCAAGCACGCCAAGCCCGCTACCCGAAGCGAAGCGTTCCCAGCAGCCTTTCTTGCCGCACGGGCACAGAGGTCCATTCGGGTCGATGACCATGTGCCCGAACTCCCCGGCGTAGCGGTGGGCGCCTTCCAGCAGCAGCCCCCCGCTGACGATCCCCCCGCCGATCCCGGTCCCGAGGGTGACCATCAGAACCTCGTCCGACCCCACGGCGGCGCCGCGGGTTCGCTCGCCCCAGCAGGCACCGGTCGCGTCGTTTCCCACCCATATCGCCGACCCGGCGAAGGCGGATTCGAGCGCGGGCTTCAACTCATGGCCGGAGAGCCCGTGGAGGTTCGGAGCGAACCTCACCGTTCCGACCTCATCTACGAGTCCTGGTACACCGACTCCGATCGCGGGCACGGAACCGTCGCAGTAACGATCGACAGTGTCCCGGATCGCAGCCACAAGCGACGGTCCGTCTTTTGGGCTGTGCTGCGTCGTCTCGGTCGTCGCCGACCCGTCAGCGTTCATCCTGACGGCGAGGAGCTTGGTGCCCCCGACGTCTACCCCGAGAGCCGATGGTGCCGGCACGCCGGGCTAAGGAAGGTTGGCTTCGATCGCCCCGACGAGCTCGTCCGATGCCGGATCAACGAGAGGCCGGAACCTGCCGACGATCTTGCCGGCCGGCGACACCAGGAATTTTTCAAAGTTCCATTGGATGTCCCCCGCCTTGCCCTCCGGGTCCGGCGTCTCGGTCAGCAGGTCGTAGAGGGGATGCCTTCCCTCCCCGTTTACTTCGACCTTCTCGGTCAAAGGGAACGTCACCCCGTACGTGGTTGAGCAGAAGGTCTGAATCTCGTCGGCGCTCCCCGGCTCTTGGCCGGCGAACTGGTTGCACGGGACTCCGAGCACGGTGAACCCCTTGTCCCCGTAGCGACGCTGAAGCTGCTCGAGGCCCTCGTACTGCGGGGTCAGTCCGCACTTCGACGCTACGTTGACGACAAGGACCTCCTTGCCGGCGAGGCTGGACAGTTCCATTGGCGAGCCGTCGAGGCCCGAGATTGCCACGTCGTAAAAAGACATGGCCACACAGTAGAACGCCCTGCCGGACTATGCCTCCGCCGCGCGCTGGGGCGCGCCGGCGTTCTCGACTCGAGCCTTCAACTCGCGTAGAGCAGTGCCCATGATCCGGCCTTCCGCCCTGCGCTTCACGAAGCCGGGAAGCGGAACGATCAGGTCGACGATGAGGCTGTAGATGATCTCCGCACCGCCGTCACCCGACGGCAGCAGTTCGTACGAACCGTCGAGGCGCCGGGTTATGTCGCCTCGCTCCTGCTTCCACGAGAGTTTGGTGGGTGCCTCGCTGTAGTCGTACCGTAGCGTGTACGAAGTGCTCCTTCCGAAAGCTGCGGCCCTGAACGTAACGAGCGACGCCCGGCCCTCGTCGTCGCGCTCGGCGATCACCACGGACTTGATGTCGGCGGCCCACTGCGGATAGTCATCGAACCTGGTCAGGACCGCGTAGCACTGCTCGGGAGTGCCCCGGATGAGCATGCGCTCGGTAACCTGCTCCTGCACTGCCGGTTTACCTCCTGTGACGCTTCGCCGAGACGGTAGTCCGATACCCGCGCCCGAGGCTCATCGGAAGGTCAATTCCCAGTCAACTCGTTCCCGCCAGCTTGGCGAGCGCCTCGGCGAGGCGGCCGGCGAGCACGTCGTAGGAGTACTCGGTTTCGGCCCGGTGGCGAGCTGCCTGACCCTGCCGGCTGGCGAGAGCCGGGTCCGAGAGGAGGTCATCGACCGCCCGGGCAACCGCGGAAGCATCTGTCGGATCGCGGATCACGATGCCCGTTTCGCCGTCGACGACAGCCTCGGCCGCGCCTCCGCTGTCACCGGCCACCGCAGGTATGCCCGCCGCCCCGGCTTCGAGAAACACAATGCCGAACCCCTCTTGTTCGAGTCCGCCCCAGCGCGACCGGCAACTGAGAACGAAAACGTCTGCGCACGCATACAAACCCGCAAGGTCAACGCTCGGGATTCGCCCGAGAAGCTCCACGGGGGCACCCGTTTTGTGGATCAGGTGCTCGAGCCTGGTCCGGTCGCGGCCTTGGCCGGCTATGGCGACGTGCAGGTCCGGTTGCCGTCCCGAAGCCTTGAGACGGGCGGCCGCCTCGATCAGCACGTCCATTCCCTTGCGCGGAACGAGCCGGCTGACGCTCAGGACCAGTGGGCCGGTGGCAGGGAGGCCAAGGCGCGCGCGGGTGCTGGCCTTCTCGATTGGAGGCAGCGGCACGAACTTGGTTATGTCGACACCTGGGGGGATCTGCACGACGGGTGGAAGGTCGCGCTCGATGCGGCGAGCTTCCGTTTCGGCGTACCCGCCGGCCGAGATGATCAGCGACGCCTGTCGAAGGACGTTCGAAAGCATGCGCTTGCTCCCAGGTAGCCGGCCCGGGACGGTGACCTCGGCGCCGTGCAGGACAACCGCATAGGGAAGCCCGAGGTTCGGCCCGATCATTCCGAGAGGGATGGCCGGGTCGAGCACGACGAAGTCGGAACGTGTCCTCGTAGCGAGATCGCGCACTCGCCTGCTCAGTAGAGGATTCGGAAGCAGAACCGGCTCCCGCGTGCGCTCGATTCGGAACGATTGCTCGCGATCGAAAAGGTCGGCGTCGACGTGGGGACTGGTGAGGACGGTCACCTCTTCCGGGGGAAGCCGGCGCCACAGTTCCCAGAGATACGACTGAATTCCGCCGATCTTCGGTGGGAAGTCGTTCGTGACCAGTACATGCCGGGCGGGCGCGGGATGGATCACGCGTGGACCGTCCTCGAGTGGATCGTTGCCGCTGCGTCTATCTCGTCTTGAACTTGCGGGTCATTGTCTCTCGATGGGATCAGGTCGTTGTAGCCGAGGCGCGCCGCGGCCCAGACCGCGTGCGTCCGGATGATCGGGTCTGCGTCCGCGATGGCGCGCTCGATCGCACCCTTTATCCTTGGCGATGTTGCGTCGCCGGTGTTGCCTAGAACTATGAGCGCGTTCCTCCGCAAGTACTTCGCATCGCGGTTGGGGATGTACCACCTGCCGAGCTTGTTCAGAAGTTCGCGGTCTGGAGCTTCGAGGATGTAGAGGATGTCGACCCCGGTGAGAGCGTCTTGGGCCGGTTCGGGTGGCGCCTGACGGCGTTCCGCGAGACGGTTGATCGGGCAGGCCTCCTGGCAGTCGTCGCATCCGTACATCCGGTCGTGTAGTGCGATGCGGTATTGCCGCGGGAAGATTCCCGGCGCCTGGACAAGCCACGCGAGGCACTTGTTCGCGTCGAGATGGCCGGGCTCGTCGTGAGTGAGCGCGCCCGTCGGGCAAGCGTCGATGCAGCGCCGGCATGCACCACAACCGTCTTCGACTGGGCCCGGCGTGCGGGTGGTGGGGCCGGTAGTGGCACCGATCCGGCACTTGCGGGCTTCGTTTGGGTGTGGGTCTGCCTTTTGGGCGTGACTTTCGTCGGTATTCGGTCGATTTCCACTCCCGAACGACGAATCACCACCCAAACCGCCCCGCTCTGGCTCGTTGGCGCGGAGCGGAGCGTCAGTGACAACCGAGCCGAGCACGAAGCATGACCCGGCGCCGGGGATGAGGACGTTGGTGTTCTTGCCGTACCAGCCGAGGCCTGCGCGGACGGCTGCCGCGCGGTCGACCAGTGCGTTGTCGTCGACAAGGACGGCTGCACGCCAACCGTCCGCGCGGAGCCGGTCGGCCACCTGGTTCAGGGCCCCTCGCAAGGTGCCGTAGTGGTCCTCCCACGCGTAACGAGCCACCAGTCCTTTGGGGCGGGATTTATCGTGGGATTGTTGCCTGTCGGGAGGCGCCGGCGGCTGTCTCGCATACGTGAGCGCGCCGACGACTATGGCCCGCGCACCGGGAAGCGCCCGCGATGGGTCCGTTGATCGAGCCGGATTGCGATAGGTGAATTGCATGCCGGCGTCCCAGCCGCGCAGGCGCCCGTTGTTCAGTGCCGCCCGAGCCTCTTCGAACGGAGCCGCGTCGCAGACGCCGACGGCGTCGAGCCCGGCTCGCTTTCCCAGCCGGCGAAGCTCGCTGGCGAGATCCGCGAGATCGGCGAGATCAGCGAGCTGCGCGGAGCTGGAGGGCGCGGACACCGTGGGTCGAGCCGTTTCGGGCACCGCCCGTTTCTACCCGATGGGCGCGGAGCGGGCGTACGCGGGGGACGTTTGGGCTGATCCCGGCCCGCTTGGCGGACGTCGCCTTTCTTGGCCTCCCGGCCCTCTTGGCTCCCGCGGCCTTCCTGGTAGGACTCGCCTTCTTGGCGCGCGCGGCTTTCTTGGTGACCGGGGCCTTCCGGGTTGCTGCCGACTTGCGTGCGCCGGCGGTCCGCTTGGACGGCACCACTTTGCGGGTCGCCGCTTTCCCGCTTGCCGCCTTGCTGGCTGCTCTGGCCGTCTTGGCGGGCAGGCGCTTCTTCGAACTCGACGAGGATTTGGCTGGGCGGCGGGTCGCCGGCCGCGCGACCTTGCGAGGCGGCGCTGACTTCTTCGCCGGCGTCGCCCGCTTCTTGGCAACAGTCTTTCGGGCGGCAGATTTCTTGACGGCAGCCTTCTCCGCAACGGTCTTCTTTGCTGGACCCGTCTTCGAACTACGAACTCGCATCGGAGGAAGCTCCCGAACCGCCGGCGCGTGCCGGCCCGGATCCACGTAGCCGAGTTCGGTGCCAAGCCGGTTGTTCGGGATCAGGCTTCCCGCCACCGTTTCAAGAAGGTACTCGGCTTGCTGATCGCGTCCTCTGGCGTGGTAGCGGAAGCGAATAATCCACTCGCTGTCGCCGAGCTGGAATGCGGACCACGCCGAGTCGAACTCTTCTTCCAAGAGAAGGATTCCGCGATCCGCGAGATTGCGCCTGATCGACGGAGCGAGAGGCCGATCGGACTGCCCTCGTCTCGGCGTGTGCAGTACCAACTCCTGAGCGCGTCCGATCGCCGCGGCCTGCTCGGCGAGAACCGGAGCGGCAAACCGTTCCACCCATTCGATATCGACGCCTGCTTCGGCGGCAACTTGCGCCACCGTTCTTCCCCCGCGCAGCCGCATCTGCATCTCACGCGGGCTGAGGGCGCTTTCAACTCGCTGTCGGGGAGGTGGTGGCGGAGCAGCGGGCGCGGCAGGCAGGTCATCGATCCTTGCCAGCCGGGCCTCTTCGATCTGTTCGAGCAGATCATCATCGAGCTTGATGACGAAGTTGCCGTTCTTTGCGCCGCGGCGGCCCGCGAGTATCAGCCCATCGTGGTCCGAGGTCAATCCGACGATGTGGAGCTGTCGCACAGGCGCCCCCGGCGCGCTGAGCCCGCCGTTCGGGCTCTTCTGGGGCAAAGTAGCAGCTTGCGGCGTATGTGCTGGGGGATCCTGCTTGCTACTTCCTAGCTGGAGCGCGTGCCCGCAGCCGGTCTTCCAACGACTGTGTCCGCCGTGCGTGGCGAGGCAACTTCGACCGGATCACTTAATCCGCGCAGGACCAACGATCCCTGTGACTCCCAGTTCACCCCTTCTGGACCGGCCGAGTCGACGGTTCGCGCAGATGCGAGCACACCGGCCGCGGTGGATTTGGCGGCATCCGTCAGCCGTGCGGCCTCATTGACGGGGCGACCGATCACGGTGTATTCGAAGCGGCGGCTAGTCCCGACGTTGCCGGCGACAACTTCTCCGGAGGAAATTCCTATCCCGGTCTCGATTCCAGAGGCTGCGAGGCGAGCAGCCAGAGACCGAGCTGCCCGGAGAGCACGAGCGCGATGGTCCTCGAGGCGGGTGGGCGCGCCGAACACACAAAGACACCCGTCTCCCTCGAACTTGTTGATCCATCCGGCCTCCGCCGCGACCTCCGCCGCGACCGCATCGAACAGCGCGTTCAGCACGGCGAGGACCTTCGTCGGCTCCTGTTGCTCGGCCAATGCGCTTGACCCGATCAGATCTACAAAGAGCACCGAAGCGTCTCGCACCTCGCCCCCCAACTCGACGCCGGAATCGAGCGCCTGGCGGGCGACCTCCTCTCCGACGTGGCGTCCGAAAAGGTCCTCCAGGTACTGGCGGGACCGCATCGCTTCGACCATGTCGTTGAATCCGGCTTGAAGGGCGCCGAGCACTCCCGGGGAGGTGACCGTCACCGCCGCATCGAGCTCTCCGTCACGCACCCGTTCGAGTCCTGTACGTACCGCGTTTATGGGCTCGGTCACCGATCGGGCAGCCAGAACGGCCGTGACGCCTCCGACGAGGACTCCGCCAATTGCCATGTACAGCATGGGAGCAACGATCGGCAGTTCTTTCCGGTGCCCTGGCCGCAAAGGGATGACCGCGATGAATACGAGCGGTACAGCCGACCCGACCGCCCAGGAGATGACGAGCCGGGGCAGGACTCCGACCGTTCGTCGGCGGGGAAGGGATGTCGCGAATGCCAGACGGTAGAGCGGCCGGAGAGCCCGCTCTGTCTCGAGGTACACGATCGTTGCGAAAGTGAAACCGGTCAGGAGGAAACCGATTACGTAAGCAAGCTCCTGGCGGGTGGACGTGCCAGCAGCGAAGTTACCCGCGGCTCCGAAGACCACGGCGACGATATTGACCCAGAAGATCCAGGTCGCGGTCCGAGCTGGCAGTGAAACAAGGGCTTCTCTTAGCTCGGGGGTAATGGGTTCTCCGTCAACCGCCCATCTGTCGTGCGGTTTGAGCCATTGCCGTAGCACCAGATTGCCAATACCGAGAATCAGAATCAGGTAGCCGACGGACTCGCCGACGTTGATGAGAAGCTGCACAATCCACGGGTAGCTGCCGAACACCGGCTGCCATATGGCGAAGTATGCGGAGACGAAAAAGGCGACCGGTGCGGCCACCGTCGCGCCACGCACCAGAATTGCCCGCCTGACACCGGCGAACTCTGGCGCACTCAGTGTCACCCCCATGTTGGGAGTCTAGGTTTCGGATGCCTGGCGGAACCCTCAACCGCTCGCAGTCTGATGTTTCAGCGGAGGAACGAGCCCGGACCGGCCTAGGAGTCGGATCGCCCGCTCCTCTGCCACGTCGATAATCACCGCGTCATCGGGCTCGCGATCGCAAATGAACGAAACGACGCAGCCGTCGCACGCTTCGGTGTGGCGCATGACGCAGTCGTCGCAGCTGATCGTCAGGGAGGTCATGCCCGCATCATCTCAGGCGGATGTGACGGTCTACCCCCGTCAGGTCCGTCCCCGCCCCACAACGGCGAGCAATTGATCGACGGTGATTACGTTGGCGCCCCTCCTTGCCGCGCTCTCCCGGACCTGACGGTCATTGGTGGCCACGACCACAGCTCTCTGGGCCGGCAGCGAGTCCACCAGATCGACGATCGCCTCGTCAGCCTCGACCTCGGACGCCGTAAACCTGACCCGCATGCGGCCTCGCACCGACGAGGGCATCTGCAGACGGTTCCCGTCGTCGATCCCGTCGAAGATCACAAGCACCTCCGTGCCTGCCCGCATCGAGAGCTCGGCGAGCGAGTCGACGAGTCGCCGGCGCTGCGACGGCAAATCGCTACCCGACCACGAGGAGAGGGTGACGTTGTACCCGTCGACAACGAGAACGGCCCCCGGCAAGCGGACCAGGTGCTGCGCTGCCTCCGGCGACTCGTCGAAGATCGCGGGCGGGAGGCGAGCCGGGACCCGCCGCGCAGAGCCCGGGACCGGTCCGGACAGCATCTCGTCAACCCGCGGCGGTGGTTCGGGCGCTGCGCCGGCGCCGTATTCCGCCCGAGTCTCTGTTTCAGCGTCGATTGTTTCAGCGTCGATTCCGGCCTCGGACGCCGCCGTACGAGCCGCAGCGAGGACGTCCGCCAGCAACCGGCGGAGAGAGTCGGCTTCGGCGTTCCCTGAAACCGTTTGCCGCTGCGCCTGCGCCAGGGCCAGGTCCAGCACCTCGACTTCGCGACGAGCCTCGTCCCGCTCGCGGTCGGCTTTGGTGGCTCGATCGCGAGCGGCGCGCTCGTCGTTTTGGAGCTCCTCTACACGAGCTGCGAGTTGGGCGGCCGTGGCCCGGAGCTCCTCCTGCCCGGCTCGGGCGTCCTCGAGGGCGGACCTAATCTTCGTGTCCGCCTCCTCCGCCTCTCGGCGGCCCTTTCTGGCCAGGCTCACCTCAACCTCAAGTTGAGAGTTGAGGGTTTGAAGCGATGCCATCTCAGCTCGCAACTTTTGGAGCGCGGCGTTGGTTTCGTCGAGATGGCGCTGCGTCGCCCTCGTGGTCCTTTTTTCCTCCTCGGCTTCCTCCAACCGCGCAGCTTCGTCGACCAGCTGTCCGAGTTCCTCCTCCCAGCCTTCCGGCCGGGTGAGCCACAGCCATGAGGGCCGACCGAGAATCTCCTCTTCGGCCGCGTGTACGACCCGCTCGCGAAAGGCGCCGTCGCCTTCCAGCACGTCGCGGACCGTGTTCAGCATCCGATCCGGAAGCCTGCTGGCCTTCATAAGAGGGCGCAGACGGCCGGGCACCGGCAGAGGCGGCCTCGACTGGCTGCCAACCTTGGCCACCGCCCAAGCCAACTCCAGCGCAGGCCGCAACATGGAGACCGGAGGTTCCGCCGCTGCCACCCGGGGGATCGTATCGGCGCGAGCCAGTTTCCGGCGCAGGACAAGGCCGGCGCAGTTCGAACGAAGGGCCTGCACCTTCCGACCAAGGGCCTGCACCTTCCGACCAAGGGCCTGCACCTTTCGACCAAGAGATAGCCTCGACGGCCATGGTTCACGCCTTCGTGCTCATTGACGGGGAGCCCGCACGGGTCGCCGATCTGGCCGTCGAGCTAGCCGAACTCCCCGGAGTGGCTGAGGTGTACTCGGTGGCCGGGCACGCGGACATCGTCGCGGTCGTCCGGGTGCGGCGCCACGACGAACTCGCCGATGTCGTCACAAGAGGGATATCTCAGCTCAAGGGTGTGGTCGACACCCGCACTCTGATCGCCTTCCAGGCCTACAGCCGCCACGATCTCGAAGCCATGTGGGATCTGGGATCGGACTAGGACCCCCGGGACCGTACCGAAGCGTTCGGGCTAAAAGGTCAAACAGCCGGTATCAACGGGATCGCTCGATGTACTGTCCTGCGGTGGCGCGGGGGAACCATGTTTCAACGAGCTCAGCGACGCTCCAGCCGGCCGGCCGGCCGGGCTCGAACGCTGACGATATGGATGCAGACAACATCGACGCCTACATAGCCGGGGATCGCAGGAGAGCCCTCGCAGACCGCCGCGTCATGCCGGACAGAGTCAGCGGATCGGCTTTGTTCGCGGACATTTCCGGGTACACACCGCTCACCGAGGCCTTTGTCGACGAATTCGGACCACGTCGAGGTGCGGAGGAGATCACGATCGCGATCAATCGCGTTTTCGACGCGGTGCTCGGCGAGCTTCACCGTTTCGGCGGAAGTGTGATCTACTTCGCAGGCGACGCGGTCACATGCTGGCTCGACGGGGACGACGGCTCGTTGGGGGTGGCATGCGGCTTGGCGATGCAGGAAGCCATGACCCGCGTGGAAACCATCACGACACCCGGAGGCAGAACCGTCCAGCTGGGAATGAAGGTGGCCATAGCGACCGGAAACGCCCGGCGGTTCGTCGCCGGAGATCCCGAGATCCAGAGGATCGACGTGCTGGCGGGATCGCTTATGGACCGCTTGGCCAACGCCGAACATCACTCGGAGACAGGCGAGGTGGTCGTCGACTCGGCCACGCTTGACCGCTTGGCCGGACAGCTTGACCTCGCCCTAATACGAGGCGAGGCGTTCGAGCGCGTCGGTGTCGTCATGTCGCTGAAGGGCCCCCCTCCTGGTCTTGCGCCCCCTCCCCCGTACCCGGAGCTGTCCACCTCCATCATTCGAGAGTGGCTCCTTCCGCCGGTTTACGACCGGGTTGCGGCCGGGCACGGTGACTTCCTCGCCGAACTTAGGCCTTCGGTACCGATGTTCGTCCACTTCGGCGGCATCGACTACGACAACGATCCCGACGCTCAGCAACTGCTCGACGAGTTCATTCGAAGCGCACAGCGCGTGGTACACGGTTACGGCGGGAGCGTGCTTCAACTGATCATCGGTGACAAAGGGGCATACCTGCACGCGGTCTTCGGAACTCCTGTAGCCCACGAAGACGACGCGGGACGAGCTTGCGCTGCAGCTCTGGACCTGCTGGCTCTCGAGGGGGTCACGTCGGCGACCGACATTCAGGTCGGGATCTCGCAGGGTCGCCTGCGAAGCGGCACGTGCGGCCATCACCACCGGCGGGCGTTCACCTGCGTCGGCGACGCGGTGAACCTTGCCGCTCGCCTGATGTCCAACGCACCGATCGGGCAGGCCTACGTCACCGCCGGGATCGTCGATGAGGCGGGCGGCAGCTTCGTGTTCGAGCAGCTTCCGGATCTCACGGTTAAGGGTAAAGCGGCTCCGGTCCGGGTGAGAAGGCTCGCAGAAAGAAGCCGGTCGTCTCTTGCCAGAAATCGGCGTCCATCACATGAGCTAATTGGTCGCGCCTCCGAGCTGAACACCCTCCTCGATGTGGCCGAACAGGCTCGTCTCGGAAAGGGCCGGGTCGTTGGCGTCGTGGCCGATGCCGGGATGGGAAAATCGCGTCTCGTCTCTGAAGCAGTCAAAGTGCTCGAAGACGGTGCCCTGAGAGTCTTCCTTGGGGCAGCGTCGTCGGTCGGATCTGCCAGCTACCTCGTTTGGCGGGACGTATGGACCGGCCTCCTGGAGGTAAGCGCAGATGGCGATCCGCTGGCCGCCGCAACCCGGGCCATCGCCGCAATCGACCCCGGTCTGCTTCCTCGCCTGCCGTTGTTGGGGCCCTTGCTCGGGATGACAATCGACGACAACGACCTGACCCGGACCTTCGAGGCCAAGTTGCGCAAGGAGTCGTTGGAGTCGCTCCTGCTCAGGTATTTGACCCTCCGGGCTGCGCAGGAGCCGCTCCTGCTGGTCTTGGAGGACTGTCATTGGGTTGACGCGCTCTCTTTGGATCTCCTCGAAGCTCTCAGTCGAGTCGTGCAAGCGATTCCTGTGCTGGTACTACTCACCTACCGCCCGGGTTCGTTCACCGCAGAGAGCCTCCGAAATTCCACCGTTCTCGATCTCACCCGGCTCGATCACGCGAGCAGTCGACAGTTGCTCGCTTCGCGGCTGAGCGAACTCTTCGGCGAGATCACTCCACCAGAGTCCCTGCTCGATCGCTTGTCCGATTTGGCCGACGGCAATCCCTTCTATCTCGAAGAGCTGGTCAACTACCTGCGCGCGCACGACGTCGACATCAGCGACAGGACGTCGGCTGCGTCGGTCGAGCTGCCCGACAGTCTCGCGAGCCTGGTGTTGTCGCGCATCGACATGCTGGCGGAGTCTCCGCGACGAACCTTGAAGGTCGCCAGCGTGGTCGGGCGCCAGTTCGCTGTGGGGACTCTTATTGGCGCGTACCCGGAGTTAGGCCGAAAAAGGAAGGTCGACGGCTACCTGCGCAATCTGTGCACCGAGGACTTGGTGCAGCCAGAGGACCCCGCACAGTCGGCTTACGCGTTCAAACACGCAGTGACCCGTGAGGTTGCCTACGACAGTCTCCCCTTTGCTCAACGAGCCGTCCTTCACGGTCGGGTCGGGAGCTGGCTCGAAAACACCAGCCCGGAAGCGCTCGACCTTCTCGCACACCACTTCTGGTTCAGCAGCGACGATGACAAGAAGCGGGAGTATCTGGTCAGGGCCGGCGACGCAGCTCAAGCTCAGTATGCGAACGAGGCAGCGGTCGACTACTTCCGTCGAGTCGCGCCGCTGCTGACCGATGTCGATCGAATTGCGGTGCTGATGAAGCTCGGCGCAGTGCTCGAGCTCAAAGGAGAGTGGGCCGAGGCAGAAGCAGCCTTTACCGAAGCCCTTCAGCTAGCAGACACGCTCGCCGACGACCGTGCTGCAGCGCAGGCCCGGACCGCCAGGGCCGACCCAATCCGAAAGCAAGGGCGCTTCGACCTCGCGGTGGACGAACTCGACATCGCCGGCCAAAGCTTCGATTCGCTAGGTGACACTGCCGGGCTCGGACGGGTTGCCCACCTCCGCGGCACCATCGCAGCCCAGACCGGCGATTACCCGGAGGCCCGCCACCAGTACGGGAAGAGCCTGAGCATCCGCGTCTCCTTGGGCGACCACAAGGCCGAGGCATCCGTTCTCAGCAATCTCGCCATCGTTGCGGAGTACGAGGAGGATTACGACCAAGCGCAGTCCCTCAACGAACAGGCGCTGGCGCTCCGAACCCGGATCGGCGACAGATGGGGAATCGGCGTATCACGAAACAACCTCGGGATGATCGCCTTCCTCCGCCACGATTACCCCTCGGCGAGAGATCACCTCGAGGAAGCGCTCCGAATCGAGATGGAGGTCGGTGATACATGGATGATGGCGATCGCGCGGCACAACCTGGGTAACGCTTCACGTGAGCTTGAGGATAAATCAGCGGCAGGCCGCCACTATGCAGATGCGCTGAGCACCTACAGCATCGCCGGAGACAAGTGGGCACAGTGCCTCTTGTTTGAGGACATAGCAATGATGGCCGCGGAATCGGATCCCCTCTCGGCTCTCCAGCTCCTTGGTGCGGCGTCGGCGCTGCGCGAATCGATCGGATCGCCCCGGGTAGCGGCACAGGAGGCGGAGATAGAGGCTCAGTTTTCCAAGGTCCGGCAGCGACTGGGCGAAGACGCCGTCAAGCAGGATGCGGCGGGACGGGACCTCGACGAGGACGCTGCTCGTGACCTGGCTATATGCCTCTGTACGTCCAACCAGTAGATAGGACGCCTAAGACAAACGGCCATTTCGCCCCAGGCGCCACCTGTGTCTGAACTACCGTCCCCCCGCACTGACGATTTTGAAGGGGCGAGAGAGGCTCGTCCCCCACCGTATGGGGGTCGCAAATGAGGTCGGTTCGTACCTATCGCCGGGGAATCCCTGCCTACTTGGCAGCTTTCGCGGCTGCATCGACCATCGTCGGTACGAGTCTTCTGGTGCAACCAACTTCCGCCGCTTTCGCGGACGGCGGCGTGCCGGCACCGACCATCACCGCCCCCGCTTCCAGCGCGACACCTACGGTCCCCGTGAGTGGAACCGCGTCCACCGGAGCATCCGTCGGCGTTCTCGACGGTGGAGTCCTGGTCGGCACAGCTACTGCCGACTCTGAGACCGGCAATTGGTCCACCGTCCTGAATCTGTTGCAGGGGAACCACTCGCTCACCGCTGAGCAGACCGTCTCGGGGCAAACGGGCCCTGCGTCTGCTCCCCCCGTGAACGTGAACGTGACCAGCAACCAGGTGGCGACGAACGGATCGTTCGAGCAGCCAGTGATCGGCCATGGTTTCCCTGGAGAAACCTTCAACGGGAACTGGTCGAACTTCTCGACGGGAATCCCGGACTGGGCAGCGACCAACGGATGCGGGATAGAGCTTCAAACGCAGGCAACCGTTGGTGTGACCCCATTCGACGGCAACCAGTACGCGGAGCTCAACTCCAACTGCGTGAGCGGCATCACCCAGACGGTCGCCACCGTTCCCGGGACGCAGTACATTTTCAAGTTCGCATATCAAGCCCGCCCGAACACCAGTCCGGCTGACAACACGATGGCAGTGCAGTGGAACGGATCGTATTTGGTGGGCAGCGCTCAGCCGGGAAGCGGACTTCAAGGCGGTACAGGTTGGACGGTTGCGCAGTATGCGGTTACTGCGACTGCGACAACAGCGGCCATCGAGTTCGACAGCACGGAAAACCCCAGCCTGGGTTTCCCGGACAACAGCTTGGGTGACTTCGTCGATGGCGTGTCGCTCACACCAGCCGCGGCCCAGGATTCCAACACTTCGTGGTTGACCGCCAAGTACCTCGGCACTCCGGGCCAGGTCGGCGCAAGCCAGTCCCTCAACTTCCAGGGGGAAGCCCTCTGGTACGACTTCTCAGTCACCCCCGGAGAGCAACTTCAGGTCTCACTCAGCAATGTTGCTGGCGATTACAACATCGCTGTCTTCTCGGATATCAGCCAGGCCTTCAATGCGCTCAACAATTCGACGCCTAACCTCGCCGCTTTAGGAGCGGAAGCGCCCGGCAGCGCCGCGTCGCCGTCGGCTTTCTCCCCTTCGGCGTTCAGCCCCTCGGCGTTCAGCCCGTCCGCGTTCAGCCCGAGCGCCTTCTCGCCGTCTGCCTTCTCACCTTCGGCATTCAGCCCGAGCGCATTCTCACCCAGCGCTTTCAGCCCGTCGGCGTTCAGCCCGTCGGCCTTCTCGGCCGCTTACTCAAGCGCGCAGCTCGACAGCCTGTTGGCCGTGTCGACAGCACCGGGAGCCGTGGATAAGTCCGTCACCGTCAATACCTGGAACAACACAGGCAACTTCTACGTCCGAATTACCGGAAACAATGGCGCCTTCGTGCCCTTCTCGCCCTACACACTTACCGTGACGAACTTGGGTGGGCCGTGTGGCGGCGGCTTGAGCAGCTTCTCTGGCGATCCAACCATTAGCGGCGCCGGCGGGCCGAGCTACTCGACAGTCATAATCGCTGATTCAACTCTCATGCCCAACGTTGGTCAGACGTACACCGGGGGGAACCCCTTGTACACGCCGTTGCAGCAACTGGCGCTGGCGACGGGCGGTGTCGTGGTCGACGTCGGCAAGAGTCAGATGGTCAACGACCTTCAGGCCCAGGCAGCAGCGAATCCAGGCTGCCCTTATGCGCCCGATCTCGAAGCGGCCGCGATACAGAACATCATCAACTCGTACCGAGTGACCCCCACCAACCTCAAGAACGTTGTCATCGTCGGTGACGACGACGTCATCCCGTTCTTCCGCTATCCGGACAACGCCGGGCTTGCGGGCGAATCCAACTACCAGCCTCCGCTGTTGTCGACGTCATCGCCAGAAGCTGCGCTGGTCAACAACTACTACGTCAGCGACGACCAGTATGGGGCTGCCAACCAGCTGACCATCCAAGGGGTAACCGTGCCTTTGTCGACGGCGGCGGTGGGCCGCTTGGTCCAGACCCCGGCCGACATCCTTGCCACGGTTAACAACTACCTCGGGGGCGCAAGGACGATTTCCCCTACCTCGTCACTGTCGGTCGGCTACGACTTCATGGGCCCGCCTGCCACACAGGTTGCGAGCGCATTTCAGTCGGGTATCGGCGGGACGAACAACTCGACCCTCATCAACAACGGTTGGACGGCGTCAAACCTGCAAAGCGCTCTGTTCGGCAGCCACCATGATCTCGCGTTCTTGGCGGCGCACTTCAGCGCCAACAACCTCCTCGCGGCCGATCAAGCCACGACGATGACCACGAACCAGTTCGCAACTCTCGTCGGCACGACGCTTCGCAACTCCCTTGTCCTCGGCGCGGGCTGCCACGCGGGATACAACATCGACCCCGCTGACGCCATCCCCGGCGTTACCGACCCCCTGGCCTGGCCACAGACGTTCGCCCAAGCGGGTTCAACCCTGATCGCCGGCTCGGGCTACCAGTACGGCGACACGAACTACGTGGCCTACAGCGACCAGCTGTACGTGGACATCGCGCAGCAGCTGGGCTACCAGCCGTCCAGCGGGCCAGGTCCGGTTCCTGTGGGCTTGGCCATGCTTGCCGCGAAGCAGAAATACCTGGCCGGCGTGGTCCACCTCGGCGGTATCGAGGAGAAGGCGCTCCTAGAGACCACCCTGTACGGGCTGCCGATGATCGGCGTGCAGGAACCGCATCAGGCACCGGCTCCCGGAGGCTCTGCGAGCGTCGCGACCGCTTCCCCCGTTGACCCGAATCCCCCGAATCCCCCGAATCCCGCCAACCTGTTGGGCCTGCAACAGGCCAATATCGACTTCTCTGGCTTCAGCCTTAGTCCGACCACAGTTACGCCGCCGGGCAGCAACACTTCGTTTACCTACGACTCGGGTGCCCAAGGTGTGACCGCGGCGCCTGGCGGACCCGTGCTCCCCGTCCAGACCTACAACGTCAACGTCACTAACGAGACCCTGAGGGGCGTGGGCTTCGTCAGCGGCAATTACACGGATACGACCGGCACCAATCCGTTGACAGGGGATCCCGCGACCGAAACCGGAAACCCGCAGGTGGTCCCCTTCGGATCCCCCGTGTTCTTCCCGCAGACCACATGGAACCCGAACTACTTCGGGACCCTCCTGAATGGCGGCGACACCGAGCTGGCCCTGACGCCCGTCCAGTACATGTCGGACTCAAATGGCGCCTCAACGGACACGATGCGTACCTTCAGCGATGAAGGCCTTCGCCTCTTCTACAGCAACAACACTCAGAAGTACGGAGCTAACACCCCCGCGCTTGCCGCGCCACCCACGGTCAGCAATGTGACCGGTTCGATTAGTGGCAATACTGTCACCTTCTCGGCCAACGTGACCGGTGATCTGTCAGCCGGCATCCAGGATGTCTGGGTGACGTATACGGGTCTTCCGGGAGATCCGAACCACGGCAAGTGGCAATCGCTCGACCTAACCCAGAACGCATCAGACTCGACGTTGTGGACCGCGCAGATGTCCTTCCCCAACCCGAGCGGCATCGTGTTCATGGTGCAAGCGGTGAACGGCGTGGGCGAGGTCAGCATGGACAACAACAACGGCTACTACTTCACTCCGGGCGTCACTGTAGGAGCGGTCGTACAGAACCTAACGCCCCACACGCTGGCGTTGAGCGGAGGCACAAGCGGCACCTTCCTGAGTTCGGCCACCGTGTCAGCGACTCTCTCGCCGGGCCTGACCAACGCCCCGATAACCTTCGACCTCGGCCCGTCTTCAGTGACGGCACCCACCAATTCGAGCGGCGTGGCTACCGCCACGATCCCGCTAATTGAGCCTCCCGGGACCTATACGCTTACAGCAAGCTTCGCCGGGGACGCCAGCGACCAGCCGGCAGCGGCTCATGAGAGCTTCCAGATCAGCAAAGCAGCTACAAGCCTCACGCTCTCACCGCCGACCGGCCAGATTTCCTTTGGTGTCAATAGTGGCGCCAAAGCCACGCTGACCTCAGGAGGCACTCCCCTCGCACAGAAGGCGGTGTACTTCGTCATTTCACAGTCCGGGACGCCGATCGGTGCCTCCGTAGGGATCACCAACAGCAAGGGTGTCGCTCAGGCAGGCATCATCAACTTTGTCCCAGGTACCGGCGCAGGCGGTTACAGCCTGACGGCATACTTCGGGTCGAGCACAACGCCGCTACCGGGTGGCACCTACAACGCCACAGACCCGGACTACCTGGCCTCGACATCGTCTGCAGCATCTGTAAACGTAACCGCATTCACGCAAGTGATTAGTGGCACGCGCTCCGGCAGCCTGACGATCAACAGCGGTCAATTAGTGCTTATAACCGGGCACGTCACTTCGTCAGTCACGGTCAACTCTGGCGGCGGCCTCGAGGTGTACGGCGGATCAATCTCTGGAGCAGTCAGCTCGAATGGCGCAGTTGTTTTCATACTCTGCAACGCCACTCTCGGTAGTTCCTTGTCCGTCAACGGCAGCACCGGGTTCGTATTCATCGGAGGAGGAATGGGAACGGGGTGCGCGCCGAGTTCTGTCGGAGGCACTACGACTCTCAGCAAGAACACCGACGGCGTGGAGATCGCCAACACCTCGGTGAACGGATCTCTGACCGTGAGCAACAATACGGGGCCGACCTCATCGAACAGTGGTCTCCCAGCCGAACCAGAGGTCGCGGGCGATTCGATCGCCGGCTCCCTGTCGTGCGACAAGAACCAGCCCGGTGTTACCAACGCGAACCAACCGAATACCGCGTCGAGCAAGTCGGGGCAGTGCGCCGCTCTCTAGTCAGCGCCTGTTCCGCCTAGCGGCGCCCCAGCTTCATCGACACCCGAACCAACCGGTCCAACCGTTCAGCCGCCGCCCCGCTGTCAAGCGAGGCTGCGGCCTGAGCCAAACCCTCTTCCAGATCACCGGCGATCCCGGCCACGACCAGACCAGCGGCTGCATTCAGCACGACGATGTCACGGTGGGGTCCCTCATCACCGGCGAGCACTGCGCGGGCGCACCCGGCGTTGGTGGCTGGGTCTCCTCCGACGAGCTGATCCAACATCGCCGGCGCAAGACCCAACCCCACGGGATTGACCACCTCCGGTTTGATCTCCGCCGCCGGGTCCAACCCATCCGAAGCACGCCACCGGTACATCGTCGACGGGCCGGTGGTCGACAGCTCGTCCAGACCGTCGGCGCCGTGGACCACCATCACTTCTGCCGCGCCGCCGGCGGCAAGCACTCGAGCCATCTTCTGTGCCATCGCCGGGTCGCCCACACCGACGACCTGCCTGCGAACCCGAGCCGGGTTGGCCAACGGCCCCAGGAAGTTGAACGCAGTCGGGACTCCGAGCTCGCGCCGCACCGGGGTCGCGTGCCTCATCGCGGGATGGAAACGGGGCGCGAAGCAGAATGCGATACCCGCCTCTTCGATACAACGGGCGACCCCTTCTGGCCCAAGATCGATCACCACCCCGAGTGCCTCGAGAAGGTCAGCCGAGCCCGCCTTGGACGAGGCCGCCCGCCCGCCGTGCTTGCAAACCGGCACGCCGGCGCCGGCGACAACCAGCGCGGCGATGGTTGAGATGTTGATCGTCCCGCTCCGGTCGCCGCCGGTCCCGCAGGTATCGACCAACCGGTCTGCCAGCTCCGGTGCGACGACCACCCGCTCGGACGCTGCGAGCATGGCGGACACCAGACCGGTCATCTCCTCGACGGTCTCGCCCTTGCAGCGCAACCCGAAAACAAACGCGGCCACCTGCGCCGGCGTCGCATTCCCCTCGAGCACCTCACCGAGGGCGACCGCCGCCTCGAGGCTGGTGAGATCCGAACCGGTGGCGATCCTACCCAGGACGCCTGGCCAGCCGCCCAGATCGTCGATGGTCAGGCCGGCTCCCGGACGCTCCGTGTCGCTCAACCGGTGCGCCGTCTCTCGGCTCAGGCAGTGCGACGCCGCCGGCGAAGGATCCGCCGCCGCTCGCGCTCGGTCGCCCCGCCCCACACGCCGTCCTTCTCCCGGACCGCCAGAGCCCATTCCAGACACGCTCGCTGCACCGGGCACGAGGCGCAGATCGCCTTGGCGTCCTCGGCGTCCTCATCCGACACCGGGTAGAAGATGTCCGGATCCACGCCACGGCACGCTGCCTTCTGCCGCCACGCAAGCGCCCTGTTGTCCTTCAAGTCACTCATCAGCGATCCCGTCGTGCCGGTCTTTCCGGGGTCAACCGGTCGGAAACCGTAGTTTGGCCGAACGGTCTGTGGGTGTCTAGCCCGTTATTTCCCCGACAAGTCCTCTAGCAAGCTCATCTTGGTGTCCTCGGAAAGGAGGGTCTCCTCCCTGTATTCGGGATGATCGATACCAAGCTTGACCGGTTCATCACGAAAACGCGCCACCTGCGCCGGACCTAGAGAGAACGCCACGTAGTGCACCGAGGCGGTCGTTTCTTCCCTGGTCAGCTGCGCTGCGTGGGATGTATCGACCCTGGCCGGGACGATCTCGGCGCCAGAACCTTCGCCGATCACCAACCGGGGAGCTTGCTCGATCCCGGTCAAACGAGGCAGCCAGTACTCGAGCTCCTCCTTGGAGGTGAGCTCGATGAACATGGTCGCCGAAAGCTCGCCGACGCCGGGAATCAGCGGGTTGTAGGTGTTGAGCTCTTCCTGGATTGCCTCGTCGCTATAAAGCTTCTCGGCTCGCGCCATCTCCTGGATCTGAAACCGGATCGTGTCGCGGTTCTCGAAAACGAACGTCACGATGGCGCCCACCGGCACTCGTCTGACCTTCTTCAGCTGGATGATGCGGTCGCGAAACTCGGCGCGCTCTCGCTCGTAGGCGCGGGCGTCGGCGATATCGCCGAGGGTCAGCGGGGTGCTAGCCGGCGACATCCGTCACGCCTCCTCGTCGGCGGTGATTCCGTAGGCCCGCGCGATGAACTGCAGGGGGTGGAGCGCGTTTCGCCCCGTCTCCTGCGCTATCGCGCCGTTGGCTAGATGGCAATCCCCCACCACAGCATCGGGTTCCGCCCGCTCTATGGCCTCGCGGAGAGGCTGCGCCACCTTTCGGGCCAGTTCGTAGTTCTCGCTGCGCAAGCCCCAAGTCCCGTCGATCCCGGAACACTTCTGCACAAGGATCACCTGGGTCCCGGTGAGCTTGATCAGGTCTCGGCTGCGAAGGCCGATGTTCTGCGCCTGAAGATGGCACGGGGCGTGGTAGGCCGTTTTCTCGGGCACCTCGCCCTTGAACTCCGTGTCGATGCTCGTCTCTTCAGCCTTGTGCAGTCGCCAGACGAACTCGGCAGCGTCGTAGGTGTGCTCGGCAACGAGGCGCGCTTCGTCGGTGCCGAGGTACTCGGGATAGTCACGCTTCAACACGTACCCGCAGGTGGGTTGCGGCACAACCACATCCCGACCCTGACGAACCACGTCGGCGAGAGCGGCAACATTGCGAGCCGCTTGCTTTCGGAAAGGCTCGAACTCCCCGCTGTGCAACCAGGGGGCGCCGCAGCAACCGACGCCTTCGGCGAGCTGACAATTGACCCCGTTGTGCTCGTACACCGCGACAAGATCCTTGCCCACGTCCGGGTTCTGGTATTCGACCATGCACGTAGGAAAAATGGCGACCTTCGCCTGCTCGGACCTGCCCAACAGTTCACCGCTCCGCGCGACACGCTTCTTGAACCACGTCGAGAAGCGGACCCGCGCGTAAGGGGGAAGCAAGCGCTCGGAGGCGATGCCGATGGTCTTGTCCATCATCTTGCGGACAAGTGACCCCGGCTTGCCGGTCATGGCATTGACGACCGGAGCGCTCGCGGTGCCGACCCTGCCGAGCAGGTCGGTCCGGCCGAGCGCCTGTGTGGCCAGCTTCCCGCGAAGCGTGCCACCGGTCTTGTTCTTGACCGCTTCGGCACGCAACATCAGCCTCGGGAAATCGAGCTGCCACTCGTGCGGAGGAATGTAGGGGCACTTGATATAACAGAGCTTGCACTGGTAGCACTCGTCGACGACCTGGTCCTGCTCCTGCGATGTCAGAGCAGCGACGTCGCCGTCCTTGGCATCGATCAGGTTGAACATGGTCGGGAACGACGGGCACAGCGACAGGCACAGCCGGCACCCGTGGCAAAGGTCGTAGACGCGGGTCAGCTCACCGCGGAGGTCCGCCTCGTCGAAATATGCCGGATGGTCAGGGTCGTATGTGGTCGTCAACGGCTACTCCAGAGAGGATCCAAGGCGGAAGCGCAGGCATCGGAGGTAGGTTCCGCCGTTTGGGCGTGAATTTCGACAGGGTTCGGTCCGAACCCACACCCAAACGCAGATTCCACGCCCAATCCACGGATCGGGCCGGTGTTTTCGACGGCGAGCGGGGGCGGAACCGCCACCAGCGACGGTTCGCGCACCCGCTCGAAGTTCGGACGAAGAAAACGCCTAGCTGACGCCGGCGAGCCCGTTGCTGAACCGGCCTGCGTGGCTCTTCTCGGCCTTGGCGAGGGTCTCGAACCACTCGGCAATCTGGTCGAAGCCCTCCTCGCGGGCGGTCTTGGCGAAGCCCGGGTACATCTCGGTGTACTCGTAGGTCTCGCCCTCGATGGCGGACTTCAGGTTGTCCTCGGTGGCCCCGACCGCGACGCCGGTGACCGGGTCGCCGACCTCGGCGAGGAAGTCGAAGTGCCCGAACGCGTGGCCGGTCTCGCCCTCGGCGACGGAGCGGAAAAGCGCGGCGACGTCGGGATAACCCTCGACGTCCGCCTTCTGAGCGAAGTACAGGTACCGGCGGTTTGCCTGGCTCTCGCCGGCAAACGCTTCCTTCAGGTTGTTGTGTGTCTTGCTGTCCTTGAGGGCAGGCATCAGCTGATTTTCTCCTTTGTTTTGTTGCTCGAGATCTTGGTTTGGCTGCTTGGGCTACCCGGGCTATCCGGACCCGGGGCCTCCGGTGCCGGCTGCAGAGGCCTCGAGGGCCTGGCAGTCGGCGCACAGCCCCCGGAGTACGACCTGGGCGCTGCCGACGGCGAAGCCTTGACGTGCCGACGCCGGCACCTCCACCGTGGTGTAGTCGGCGTAGAGGTCGCGAACCTTCCCGCAGCGGTTGCAGACGAGGTGGTGGTGCACGTCGACGTTGGGGTCGAATCGGCTGGAGCCGGTCCCGAGATCCAGCTGATGGATCTCGCCCATATCGGCGAGGTCGTTGAGAGTCTGGTAAACGGTCTTCAGCGACATCGTCGGCATCCGGGTCCTTGCCTCCGCGTACACGGACTCCGCGGTCGGATGGGTTTCCGCGCCCCACAGGACGTCGAAGATGCACTCCCGTTGCGGGGTCACCTTCAGGCCCCGCTCCCGGAAGAGCTCAACCATCTCCGCCGGCGACCTCATACGACAAATATTAGTAGATAACAATCATTGTTGGCAGAACCTGGGCCAAGTTCTCACGAAGAACTCACCTCCGCGAGGTCGGTGACCTTGGCCTTGGTCAGCCGCTGTAGGACCGGCGGAGTTATCCGGAACACCGACCGTGGAGTGCCGGCGGCGGCCCAGACCTCGTCGTGGTCAAGAAGCGTCTCGTCCATGTAGACCGCCAAGGGCTGCGAGTGGCCGATCGGCGCGACCCCACCGATCGCGAATCCGGTGCGATCCCGCACGTACTTTCCGCTGGCCTGCTCGACCGGCTCCCCTACCAGCGCCGCCAGCTTCTCCTCGTCGACGCGTATCGATCCAGATGCGAGGACCAGCACTGGTTCGTCGCGCTCGACGGCACGAAATACCAGGGACTTCACGATCTGGGCCACCTCGCAACCGATAGCCGCGGCTGCCTCGGGGGCGGATCGGGTGCTTTCCGGCATCTCCATGACGTCCCCCGCCATACCCAGCTGACGCAGTTCTTCCGCAACCCGGGCGGCGCCGCCCACCAGTTCGGCCACTCTTGATTTGTAGTTGATCCGCAACCACGCCGCGAAAGAACCGGGCTAGCTAGGGTGGAGCGCCGTGCCGCCCCCCTTCGACCGTCGGTTGTCGCTTGAGCGAATCGCCGGCGAGGAATTCGACGTGCTCGTGATCGGCGGCGGAATCACCGGTTGCGGTGTGGCGCTCGACGCCGCCAGCCGAGGACTTCGAACTGCGCTGGTCGAGGCCCGGGATCTCGCTTCGGGAACGTCGTCGAAGTCATCGAAGATGGTCCACGGAGGACTCCGCTATCTGCAGCAGCACGACTACCGCCTGGTGTACGAAGCCCTGCACGAGCGCCAGCGCCTCCTGGAGAACGCTCCCCATCTGGTGCATCCGTTGCCCTTCCTGATTCCTCTCTTCGGCAAGGACGGTGTCATCGCCAGTTCCGTGGCTAAGGCTTACTCCGTAGCCCTGTGGACCTACGACCTGACCGGCGGGTTACGTATCGGGCACCGTCACCGCAGGATCGCTTCGGACGAAACCTTGAGGCACATCCCGATGCTGCGGACGGACCGCCTGGTCGCGTCCTTCCTGTACTGGGATGCCCAGGCCGACGACGCACGGCTCACCCTTGCCGTGGCCCGAACGGCCGCCGCACACGGAGCGGCGATCGCCAACTACTCCCCCGTCGCCGAGCTGATCGAGGAAGGCGGGCGCGTGCGGGGTGCCCTACTCGCAGACGGAACCCGGATCCGCGCCGGAGTCGTGATCAACGCCGGCGGCGTATGGTCCGAGCAGATCGCTTCCCTCGGGGGGCATAGCGCCGGCAGCCCGGTCAAGATCCGTCCCGCTAAGGGGATCCATGTCGCGGTCCCAGCCGAGAAGCTGCCGTGCGACTTCGCATCGGTACTTACGGTTCCCGGTGACCGGCGATCGGTCTTCGTCGTTCCCTGGGCGGCTAACGAGATCGGCCCATCGAGCGAAAATCGATCCGGCCCGGCGCGCTACACCTACATCGGCACGACCGACACGGACTACGACGGGCCGCTGGACGATCCCCAGTGCACCCTCGATGACGTCGAGTACGTATTGCGCGCGGTGAACGCCTGGACGACCGCCGGCATAACGCCCGACGACGTCACCGGAAGCTGGGCCGGTCTGCGGCCGCTCATCAGCGACGCCAAGAGCGCGCGGACCGCCGACCTCTCCCGCAGGCACAGCGTGACTACCTCCGCAAACGGTCTCATCACGGTCACGGGCGGGAAGCTCACCACTTACCGCTTGATGGCCGCCGACACGGTCGACGCGGCTGCGAAGGTTCTGAGCCCGCACCGTCGAATCGGGGCCAGCCGCACGAGACGTCTTCGCCTAGTGGGAACGCCGAGCGGGCGAGCCTGCAACGGTCTTCTGGAAAACCGGTATGGGACCGAAGTGAGCGATGTCCTCGCGCTATCCCGTGATGAGTCCGTGTTCGCGGAGCCCATCTCGGAGAATCTTCCATACATCGGGGCGGAAGCGGTATACGCGGCCCGGCACGAGATGGCCCAAACCCTCGACGACATCCTCTCGAGACGAACCCGGGCACGGATCCTGAACCGGGACGCGGCAGCCGAGGTGGCGCCCGCCGTCGCGAAGCTCGTGGCGAAGGAACTCGGTTGGGACGAGGCCGAGCAGGCCAGGCAGGTTCAGGCGTTCCGAGCTGCGGTCGAAACGGAGCGGCAGGCGATGAGCGCCGAGCCCGAAGAGCGCGCAGCCGCCAACCTGTGACCCGACCACCGCTTCCTGCCGAGCTCGGGCCCGACGCGGCAGCGACGCCTCCGAGGTTCGGCAAACCGGCCGAACTCGACGGAAAGTTCCTGGACCGGCTCGCCGGCGAGTGCGCCAAAATCGATGACGGCGCCGCAGCCAGAGTTATCGCGGGCCGCGATTGGTGGCCGCTGTCGGTGCAATGGGCGGTCGAGGGCGTCAACCCGACCCTTCCCGCGGTGGTTGCGACACCCGGCGATGCCGCACAAGTCGCTGCAGTCCTGAAGCTCTGCAACGAAGCCAGAGTTCCGGTCGTGCCTTTCGCGGGCCGCAGCGGAGTCTGCGGCGGGAGCTTGCCCGTCTTCGGTGGGGTGGCGCTCGACCTGACCGGACTCGCGGGCATCGTCGAAGTCGACGACACTTCCCTCCTCGTGAGAGTCCAGGCCGGAACCTGGGGAGACGAGTTCGAGGCGACGCTTCGTTCGAAGTACGAGAAGACCGCAGGTCATTGGCCGCAGTCGATCGCGCTGTCAACCGTCGGTGGCTGGGTGGCGTGCCGCGGCGCCGGCCAGTACTCCACCCGCTACGGGAAAATCGAGGACATGGTCGCCGGCCTGGAAGTGGTACTCGCCGACGGGTCCGTACTTCACACCGGAGGGAAGGCGCCCCGCGCCGCGACTGGACCGGATCTCACCCAGCTGTTCGTAGGAAGCGAAGGCACCCTCGGTGTTATCACCGAGGTGCTCCTCAGGGTTCACCCCGTCCCGCCGGCGGAGCGGCGAGCGGCCTACGGTTTTCCAACCTTCAACGATGGGCTCGAAGCGTGCCGAACGATCCTCCGTCGCGGAGCCACACCGGCGGTGCTCCGGCTCTACGACCCCACCGAGACGCAGCGAAACTTCGAGATCGACGGCACGGCTGTGCTGATCGTGGTCGACGAAGGCGACCCTGGTCTCATCGACTCGGTCATGAAGGTCGTGAACGAGGAATGCCTCACCGCCGGCGCCAGCACCCTCGACGACGTGATCGCCGAGCGGTGGCTGGACCACCGCAACAACCTTCCGCCTCTCGAGTCGCTCGCCCGCGCGGGCGTCGTCGCAGACACGATCGAGATATCTGCCAAGTGGGCCGCACTGCCCGGCATCTACAACGACGCGATCGCGAGAGTCACCGCGATCGAAGCCACCCTCGCGGTGTCCGCTCATCAGTCGCACGCGTACACCGACGGGGCGTGCCTTTACTTCACCTTCGCCGGGAGGCCGGCGACGGCCGTGATCGAGGAGAAGGAGCGTTACTACCGGGCGGCGTTCGACGCGGTCACCGGGGCGACCGAGGACAACGGGGGTGCGATCTCCCACCATCACGGGATCGGTCTCAACCGAGCCCTGTACCTCGAACATCACTTGGGCGCCGGATTCGGGCTCCTCACCAAGCTCAAGGAATCTCTCGATCCCAACGGAATCCTGAACCCAGGCAAGCTCGGTCTCTCCTCGCCGTTCGGTGATGGCCCGCTGCTATGACGCAACTCGAAAGGGTGACCAGCAACCGATGAGCATCCTGGTGGTGGACGTCGGAACCAGCAGTGTCCGTGCCGCAATCGTCAGACCCGACGCAACCGTCGAACAAGTCCGGCGCCGGTCCCTTCCGCCATCGGTTCCCATGCCGGGACTGGTCGAGTTCGACCCTGCCGCGATGGCGACAGCAGTCCTTGAAACTGCGCGCGAGGCGCTCGCTGCCGGCGGCCCGGTCGAGGCGGTCGGCATAACCGCGCAGCGAGCCTCCGCGATCGCGTGGGATTCGAACACAGGTCAACCTCTCGGGCCGGGACTCGGCTGGCAGGATCTGCGCACGGTCGGAACCTGCCTCGAGCTTCAGGCCGAAGGAATCCGCTTCTCCCCCAGCGAGTCGGCGACGAAGTTCGCGTGGCTCCTCGACCAACTCGCCCCCGAACAACGAGAAAACGCGAAGCTCGGCACCGTCGACTCGTGGATCGCGTGGACACTGAGCGGCGGCCGTCTGCACATAACCGATCCGAGCAACGCAGGGGTCACTGGTCTCTACAGCACCGACGGGAGTGGCTGGCACAAGGCGCTGACCGAACGTCTCGGCATCTCTCTTTCGGCCCTGCCGCAAGTCGTCGACTCGACCGGCAACCTAGGGACCGCCGGCGAGCTGGCCGGCGAGTTGCCGATCTGCTCCCTCATCGGAGATCAGCAAGGATCGCTTGCCGGCCAGGGATGCACCAAGGCCGGGCTTGCCAAAGTGACCTTCGGCACCGGAGCGATGCTCGATGTCTGCACCGGGGATGCGCGACCGAGTTTCGCCACGCGCGGTCGAGGTGGATGTTTTCCCATCATCGCTTGGACCCGGAAAGGCAAACCGACCTGGGGAGTCGAAGCGATCATGCTCGCTGCAGGGACAGCAGTCGACTGGATGGTCGAGGACCTTGGCATCCTCTCCAGCGCCGCAGATTCTGAGACGGTCGCCGCGCAATGCGACGACACGGGCGGCGTCGTGGCTGTCCCTGCTCTTCTCGGCTATGGGACGCCTCAATGGGACTTCGGCGCGCGCGGCGCCGTGTTCGGCCTCACCCGAGGATCGGGAAAACCCGAGCTGGTACGGGCAGTGCTCGAAGGCATCGCTCACTCCGGAGCGGACCTTCTCGAAGCCGCCGAACGCGACGCCGAGCTGAACGTCGAGCACCTGAGGGTTGACGGAGGCATGAGCGCCAACGTCGTCTTCGTGCAGGCACTCGCCGACGCGTGCGACCGTCCGATGGAGATCTCCCGGGAGCTCGAAGCGACCACCCTCGGCGCCGGACTGCTAGCCGGCCTGACAACCGGCGCGTGGAGCGGCTTCGACGACATCGCGGCAACATGGAAGCCCCGCGCCGTGATCGAACCGAGCGGACGGCCCTCAAACCGGGACCGCTGGCGCGCGGCAACGGAGAAAGCCGCTCGCTGGTACCCGGAGCTCAGCGAACTCGGCTTCTAAACCGGGAGCTCCTGCTGAACATCGAGCACCGGGGCGTGAAGATCCCCGAGACGGTCGACTCTCTCCACGACCTGCTCGGGCTCGAAGCGCAGCATCGATGCGTCCTTCGACGACAAGGCGTTATCCAGCTCGTCCCACGTGACCGGTGTTGAGACGCTCGGACGCTCCAACGCCCGCACGGAGTACACCGCGACTGTCGTTTTGGATGCGGTGTTCTGGCTCCAATCGATGAACACTTTCTTTTTCCTTCGGGACTTCTCCATCACGCTCACGATGAGGTCCGGATGCTCCCGCTCCAGCAGCTGCGCAACCGCCTGGGCAAAGGGTTTCACCCGGTCGTAGTCGGCGCCGCTGTTGAGGGGTGCGTAGACCTGGATTCCCTTGCTGCCTGATGTTTTCGGCCAGGCCTGCAGCCCGAGCCGGTGAAGGGCGTCGCGAAGGATGACCGCAACCTCCGCGCACGTGATCACGTCGGCCGGGGCGCCCGGATCGAGATCGAACACGACAGCGGTGGGCACCTCCAGGTCGGGGGCTTGGGCCAGACTCGGATGGACCTCGATCGAAGCGAGGTTGGCCACCCACACGAGCGCGGCCGGCTCGTCGATGAGGCAGTAGTTGACGTCCCCCATGAGCACCGACTCCACCCAGGGAGGCTTGTGCGACGGGCAGTTCTTCTCGAAAAAAGACGTCGCGTTGACGCCGTTCGGCCACCTTCGAAGCGTTATCGGTCGCCGGGTCAAGTGGGGAACCATCACCGGCGCGATCCGGGAGTAATAATCGATCAACTGACCCTTGGTAAAACCGGTTTCGGGCCATAGCACTTTGTCGAGATTGGAGAGGCTGAGGCTCCGCTGCCCTATACGAACTTCTACACGCTGTGGCTGCGGCACCGGATCAGGCGGACCTCTTCTTCGCCCGGGCGAGGCTTTCCTCCAACGCCGCCATCAGATCGACGACCGGTGCAGCCGGTTCGGGCGCCTCCGGAGCCACGACCTCCTCACCCTCGGCCTTGGCGTCGATCATCGCGAGAACCTTCTCCCTGTAATCGTCGTGGTACTTCTCGGGCTCGAACGGCGCCGACAACGACTCGACCAACTGCTCCGCCATCTTCAGCTCCCGCTCGCTCGGTTGAGTGTCCGCAGTCTTCGGCACTTCGAGCTCCCCAGTGTCGACGACCTCGTCGGCGTACAACATGGTGGAAAGAACCAGAACGCCGTCCTTGGCGCGGATGGTGGCGAGGTACTGCTTGGTGCGCAACACGAACCGGCCCATGGCGACCTTTCCGGTCCGGGCCATCGTCTCCGCGAGCAGGGCGAACGGCTTCTCTGCTCGCCCGTCAGGAACGAGGTAGTAGCTGTGCTCGAAGAAGAGCGGATCGATGTCGGAGAGATCGACGAACTCCTCGATGTCGATCGTTCTCGTCGCCGCCGGGTCGAGGCCGGACAGCTCCTCCTGGGTCACCGTCACGTACCGGCCCCCGCCGATGTCGTAACCCTTGACGATGTGGTCGTAGGCGACCTCCTCACCGTCGATCGAGCACACTCGCTTCTGGTTGATGCGGCCGCCGTCCTCGTCGTGCAGTTGGTGGAACCGGACGTCTTTCGGAGATGTCGCGGTGACAAGCTTGACCGGTACGTTGACCAGCCCAAAGCTGACCGAACCGCTCCAGATGGCCCTAGGCATGACAACATTCTTCCCTGATGTCAGACGCTCTGCATATCCTCACGCCGGAAGGCGGGCATTTCCTCACGCCGGAAGGCGGGCATCCTGACGCCGGAAGGCGGGCATTTCCTTGAGCCGCAAGGCGGGCATTTCCTTGAGCCGCAAGGCGGGCATCCTGACCCCTCCGTGAGCGCGGCCGGCGCCCGGATCGCAGAACTGCTCAGCGGTGCGGTTGCCAGCGGCCTTCGGGACCCGTCCGGCTCCGATCTGGTGTTCGAGGAGCGGATCGCGCTGTCGCCCCTCGGTCGTGGGTCCGCCCCGATGGACGTGTGGGCGGTGGACGGAGGTCAGGCGCTGATCGCCGACGCCCGGTGCCTGCAGGTGTACGCGGCCAGAGCGGCCCGCGTCCGCTGGACTGGCGGCAGCTCGGTCCTCGAGGACGAAGGAACCCTGCAAGCGTTCCTCTTCGGTTTGGGCGAGGAAAGGCGATCTTTGTCGGCGTTGGGGGCTCCGGTCTCGCCCGACTCTCCTGTCGACGTGAACCTGGTGAGGGACTGGAAGGAATGGTCGATGGTCGCCCGTTGCGTGGAAGAGGCGGACCCGGGCGGAATGGTCCTCGTGGACGGCGACCTTCAACCGGATTGGCGGATTCCCTCGTCGTGGCTGGCGTCGTTGTTGGCCCGGGCGGCGGAGCGCGAGGTGTTGGTCGCCGGCGTCACCAAGCACACCTCACTTTCGTGGAACGGCGCTCCGCTTCTCGGCCAGCTGGAGCGGATCGCGGACGAGTCACTGGGACAGCGTCAGTGCTGGTGGGTCCCGGTGGCGCGGACGCGTCCGGATGTGGGCGCCGGCATCCAGGTTGTCGTGGCGAGGATGGATCCTGACGCCCGCTTCTCGTTCAGGGTCGACTTGCCTGCGGATTGCGATCCCGCGCCGGCGTTGTCTTCTTTGTCGGCCCTCTGCGACGACGCTGCCTTCCCCGGATACCCGTACCCGCTCAGCGTCGCCGACCGGCTCGCCGCATGCGGCTCACACGTACGCGAAGAGGTGTGGAACCAGATCGAGGAGGAGCTCGACCGTCTGGGCGTGCCTCTCGACGTCCGGGAAAGGGCCTTCGCCGACCGTCACCGGCTGATGGAGCGGGCCTAGCGGGCCTGGCGGGCCTAGCGGGCCTATCGCGCCCAGCGCGCCCAGCGGTCCTGCTCTGGTGCGGGCGGTGTGGGGCCTCGTGAGCTGCGAAATCTGGTACATCCGGTTTCTCCGGTACATACGCGACCTAAACCTCGTCGTTTGTCCCACAGAAACCGGATGCACCACAAAAACTCGGCACCCCCGACGAGACAAGCGGTCACACAGGAGCGTCGCACCGGGCTGACAGACTGGCCCCGTGACGGACCTGACCGTGGCCGACCAGACACGACCGGACCTGCTCGCCGGCGCGCGCCACATCCGCGGCCGCCTCTACGGGCGCAGCGTGCTCGAGGGGGTGTTCAGGGCAGCGCCGGACGAGGACCTGTTCATCGGCGAGCTGCTCGTCGCGGTGGACGAGGCGACCGACCGGCGTTACCTGTTCCGGGTTGTCGACGTCACCTACGGAAGCGAGCACCGCGAGCCCGGATGGGCGGAGCGCGTCGCCGGGACGCTGCTTGCCGATGACGAGCGCGGTGAATCGGGCCTCCACCCGTTGCACGAGCAGGGCCGGCGAACCTACCGGGTGGCGGAGTGCCGCTGCCTCGGATATCTGGCCCCACCTGAACCGGGATCGGGCGGGGTGCGGACGGCGTTTCGAAAGCCGAAGAGCCTGCCCTCGCAATTCGCAGCTGTCGTCGCGCCGCAGGCGGAGGACTTCGCGTTCCTGGCGGGAAGGATGGGCGACCTTCCGATCGGACGGCTGCGCAGCGGCGAGGCCGTCGTCGACTTCACCGTCGGGATCCCGGGAGAGTCGCTCGCCACCCACGTGGGGATCTTCGCGACCACCGGCATGGGCAAGTCCAACCTGATGCAGGTCTTGGCCGCCGGGGTGATGCGGGCGAACGGGCGCTACTCGCTGCTGCTCGTGGATCCTCACGGCGAGTACCGAAACGCGCTGGCCAGGCATCCGTGGGCCGGCGAGATGCTGCGGGTCTACGCCAACCGCTCGCTACCGGGTTCTTCGGCCTTGCGCATAAGCCTCGGCGAGCTGACCGTGGACGACCTGAGAACGGCTTACGAGTGGAGCCGTCCCCAAGAGGAGGCACTTTACGAACTCGAACGGCACTATGGCGTCGATGGTCTCTCTTGGCTTGCCGACTTCGCGGCCATCGAGGACCTCGCCGGTTTCAGGGACGTGGAGATCTCGTCGAGGGTCGCGCTGAACACCTTGCAGGTGGTCCACCGGCGCGCCCGCCGGATAGTGGACCTTCGGTGCATCGCGACGGACAGCGGGTTGTCAGCGGGTCAACGGATCATCGACGAGCTGCTCGCCGGGCGGGTGGTTCTTGTCGACGTGAGCGGCTTGGGTTCGACGGAGGAAGTGCTGGTTGCATCGTTCCTCGCGAGGCGTGTGCTCGAGACCTGGCAGGGCGCGTACCTCGACGACCCGGATCGACACCTACGGATGCCGGTCGTGTCTATCGCGCTCGAAGAGGCTCAACGAGTGCTAGGGGCGAGCAAAGACAGGGAGTCGAATGTTTTCCCGCGAGTCGCACGCGAGGGAAGGAAGTTCAACGTCGGGCTGTGCGCGGTCACGCAGCAGCCGAAGCTGCTCGAGGACGAATTGCTCAGCCAGTTCAACACCTTCTTCATTCTCGGTCTCGCCGACGAGAAGGACCGCAACATGCTTCGCTCGTCGTCGAAGCAGGACATCGGCGCGCAGAGCGCCGAGATACAGACGCTTATGCCCGGCGAGTGCCTGCTCGTCAACCTGCACGCACCGTTCGCAGTCCCCGCGCTCATCGATCTCTACAGCGATCTGGTCAAGCGGACCCCGGCGCCTCCCGCAGCCAGGCCGCCCGCTGCCGCCAACACGGCAGCGCTGGTCGATTAGGAGTCGAATAGGAACAGCCTCGCTGCCGCGCTAAGTGGACTCGAAATCCCCGGCGCCGGCGCGCAACTCACCAAGCAGGCCGACGAGCTCGTCAAGCTGAGCCGCAGTCAGCCCCGGCAGGTCGAACACCTCACGATTGACCGCATCGGTCGCCTTGAGGGCGACGCGCCTGCCCTCCTCGGTGATCTCCGCAAGGGTGGTGCGTTTGTCGGTTGCGTGCGGGACCCGGCGGATAAGGCCCTGCCTCTCGAGGCGGTCGACCGCGTTGGTCACGCTGGTCGGGTGGACCTGTAGCCGGGCGCCGACCTTGTTCAACGGGAGGGCTCCCGTCCGGCTGAACGACAGAAGCATCAGGACCTCGTACCTCGCGAAAGTCAGTTCGAGAGGACGTAGGACCGCGTCGATCCGTGCAAGGAAGATCTGCTGCGCGCGGAAGACGGAAGTCACCGCCGCCATCCCACCGGCCGCCTCCGCCCAGCCGTGGGCCTCCCACTGACGCCGCGCCTCGGCGATCGGATCGAATCGCAAAGGTCGGGGGCGGGCCATGCCGGGCGAACCTACCCGTCGATCTCCACCCGCCACCCTGCGGGTTGCATCCACAGCCGCCGGCGCGGGCCGGGCCTTCCGATGTCGCCGTCCTCGTAGCCCGCATCCCCCTGCCAAAGGGTCGCCGCGAGCGACCCGTCCGATTCGAACCCGAGGTGTGTTGCGAACCGCTCTGGCGTCCGGGACGCCGCTTCTGACAGCGCCGACTTCACGTCGTCCTGGCGGCCCACCCACCACAGCGTCGTATAGGTGGGCGGCGCCAGCTCCACCTCGCCGGCATCCCTCGCTGCCATCGCCGCCGATGGGGACATCCACTGATGGTCGTGGATCTCTCCCTGGTCCACCACCACCTCGCCGTCGGCTTCAGCGAGGAAGAACCAGGTGGCAAACCTCCTTGGGGCTGCGGGCGGGGGAATCCAAAACGACAGGGTCACCAGCTCCCGGTGGGAGAGGTCCAATCCCGCCTCCTCCCAGGCTTCGCGCACCGCGGCCCGCCTTGCAGCAGAGATCTCGGCGCTCTCGTCGTGTCCGGTCACGCCTCCCGGCTCCAGCGCCATGTCGCCTGGATCGACCTGCCCACCGGGGAACACCCACATCCCCCCGAACGCACCTCGCGAGTTCCGGCGGAGAAGCAGAACCTCGATTCCGCCCGGGCCGTCGCGAAGCGGGACAACCGTCGCCGCGGGTGTGGGCTCAGTCACGGACCCAATTCTGCCGGGCAGACGCGGAAGCGGGCCGGAAATGCTCCAACACATCCCCGGCCAACGACTGGACGTCCCCCCGCCTGAGCCGCCGGCGACCGCGCTCGAGCCGTCGGGTGAGGTCGCCGGCGAGAATGATGCGAGCTCCTCCCCGCCTTACGCCCTGCCGCGAGAAACGGGGGGCACCCGCAGGCGAATCGCAGTGGATGGCAATCACCGGCCTCGCTTTCACGCCGAGCCGTTCGCCAACTATCTCCGCCTGCCACCTGACCGCGTCGGTTTCCAGCCGGCGCTCCCCGAAACGCACGGAGAGCACTCCTATGCGAACCGGGGCCCGGGTCGTCTTGCTGTCGATCACCCAAACCCCGGTCGGCCCGATAGCGAGATGATCGATGTTGGCTTTGCTGCCCGGGACGGCCAGGTCGTGAAAAATCTCCCACCGCTTGGGCGGAAGCTCCTCGAGAACCGACGCGGTGGCGACCTCGCCGCCGGCGCCGCGAAGCCACCGTTTCGTATCGGAATCACCCCGCCACAGGAGAACCCCGACCAATAAAAGAGCCAGCGAGCCCTCGATCACGAGACGCCTCTCGCCAGCGGCCATCCGGTAAACCAGCCAACCGGCCGCCACGACTCCGGCGGCAAGGGTGACCCTCAGCCCGTCCTTTCGGCGCCGGCGACCGCGTGCGTGCTGGTAGCCCTCCCGAGCCGATTCTCCAGCGATACCCCGCGACCCCACCCCACCAGGATAGGGTCGAAACAACATGCTTGTGATTCGTCACACCCCTCTGGTTTCCTGGAGTCGATGAGGATCGCTGCGATCGGAGACGCCCACCTCGGCCGCTCCTATCTCCCGCTCACCACCGAGGGTGGGGTCAACCAGCGTGAGTACGACTTCGAGCGGTCCTTCGAGGCAGCGGTGGAGCTCGCTCTGGCCCAGTCGCCCGACCTGGTCGTGTGGCTCGGTGACATCTTCGACCATCCCCGGCCGACCTATCGCTCCTACCGGGTTGCCCAGCGCGGCCTCTCCCGAGTCCGGGACCACGGGATCAAGGCCGTCGTCATCAGCGGGAATCACGACACGCCGCGGCTTCCCGGGACAGGCAGTCCCTACTCCGCGCTTGCCGACACCTTCCCTGAGATGCACTTCGCCCACCGGTTGGCGTACGAGAAGTTCGACTTTCCCGGCCTGGTCGTCCACGCAGTGCCGCAGATGATGACGGTGGACGCGGCGCTGGAAGCCCTCGACGAGGCCGCTCGCAGGCGCGAGCCCGGGAAGACCAATCTGCTTATCACTCACCCGCGGATCACCCAGCTCCAACCGAGGCACGCCGACATCAACGAAATCGAGGTGGACGCCGGGAGGCTGCAGTCCGACTTGGTGCTGCTGGGCCACTACCACACCTTCGCCAAGGTCGATACAGGTCTCTGGTATGCCGGCTCGACCGACACCTTCACCTTCGCCGACGACCCCGACAAAGCGAAGGGCGTGGTGGTTCTCGATACCGACACCGGCGACTGCACGCACCTCCCGCTGAGCGGTTGCCGCCCCCTGGTAACGGTGGAGACGGTCTTCGCTCTCGGCTTGTCGCCGGCGGAGGTGCAGGACCGCGTGATGACCCGGGCCGCCCAGGTGCCGGCGGGGGCGGTCGCCCGCCTTTATATCGACGGCGTCGATCCCGAGGTGTACCGCATGCTCGACATGCACGCGATCCGCGAAGCTGCGTCGGCGGCTCTGCACCTCAAGCTCGAGCCCCAGTTCGTAGCCACCACGATGCACGCGGAGCTTCCGAAGGTCACCACGCTTGGAGCGCAATGGGACGGCTACATCGGCGGGCAGGACCTGACCGGGCTGGACAGGGACCGGATCCGGTCGCTCGGGCACGACTATCTGGACCAGGCCATACTCGCCGCCGGCGGAGGTGCGTGAGGCCCGGATGCTCCTCACCAGGATCTACCTGCGCAACTACCGGGTCTACGAGGACGAGCTCGAACTGGAGATCCCTCCGGGGCTGGTCGGGATTTACGGGCCCAACGGTTCGGGCAAGTCGACGCTCCTGGAAGCCGTCCTCTTCGCCTTGTGGGGCAAGGCTCGCACCACCAAGGAGCAGATCCGCTCGACAGGCGTGGGCGGAGATTGCCTTGCCGAGGTGGAGTTCGAGCACGAGGGGCACCTCTACCTGGTCCGGCGGGTGCTGCGCGGGATCAACTCCACCGTTTCGGTGGAAGTCCAATGCGATGGTCTGGTCATGTCCACCGGGACGCGCGACGCCGAGCGTTACGTCGAATCGGTGCTCGGCATGGACGACTCCGCGTTCCGGGCATCGGTGTTTGCGGAGCAGAAGCAGCTCGCCGCCTTCTCCAACCAGTCGCCCGCGGATCGTCGCCGACTTGTTCTTCAGCTGCTCGGGGTAACTCCCCTCGACGCGGCGAGGGACGCGGCCCGGCGCGACGCCCGCGAGCTGAACGATCGCCACGAACAGGTTCGCAGAACGCTTCCCGATCTAGCGGTCCGCCAGGTCGAGGCCGAGGACGCCGAGGCCAAAGCCCAGGCTTCAGAGGTGCTGGCCGAGCAGGAGCGGGCTGCGGCAGCCGCAGCAGAGGAACGACTCGCCGCGGCCGAAGCCGCCTTGGCCGTGCTGGACCGATCCCGCCAGGTCCACGAGTCTCTCGTTCAGGAGGGCAAAGCCGCTCGCGGCGAGCTCGACTTGCTGAAGGACCGCGTAGCCGCCGAACGCGCCGAGCTCGCCGAGCTCGAAGCTGCCGCCGGCGACCTCGTCCGTCTAGAAGCAGAGTCCTCCGGTCTCGAGGAGTCCGAAACGGAGCTCGACGCGATGCGCGAGGCCGCTGCCGCGGCCGAACGCCTGGCCAAGGCGCCGCTGCCGACCGAGGTGCCGCCCGTCGATGAAGCCGCCATCGAGGCTGCTCGAGCCGAGGCGGGAGAAGCTCGCGACGCATCTGCACGGCTTACCGCCCTCGTCGACGCGGCAGTCGCTGACGCGGATGGGGCGAACGAGCTGTTCCGGCGATCCGAGAGCCTGTCCGGAGAAGCGGACTGCCCAGTATGCGGCCAGGCCCTCGGTACCGCGTTCGAGAAGGTCCAGGCGCACCGCGCAGAGGAACTGCAGCAGGCCGAGCAGCGAAAGGCCGAGCTGACCGAGCAGAAGGCCCAAGCCCTGCGCCTGGCACGCGAGGCCGAGGGTCGGTTGGCCACGCTCGTCAAGCAGGCCGACGCCCGGCGCGCCGAGCGCGCGGCGTGGGAGCAGGCCGCCAACCGCCACGCCGAGGCAAGCGCGGCTCTTGCCGGCGCCTGGGTCAAAGTCCTGGATGCTTCGCCGCCCGCGAGGCAACGCCCGGCGCTCCCCCCGCTGGCAGGGCAGCTCGCCGGCGAGGTGGCCGAGCTCCGGCGAGCCGTCGAGCGGATCCGCTCGGCCATGGCGGCGGCGGACCGGGTGCGCGGGCGGCTGGAACGCCGCCCGGTGCTGGAGCAATCGCTGGCCGACGACGTGCAAAAAGTCGGGGCCGCCGAAGAGAGGGTCGAACAGCTCCGGGTCCGAGTACGCGAACTGAATTTCGACCGGTCCGCTCTGCAGGCCGCGGAAACCGCGCGGGATTCCGCGGCGAGCGCGGCCAGGGCCTCGGCGGATGCGGCAAGGGAGGCCGCTCTTGGCGCGGCCACGCAGAGGGAGCGCGCGTCTGCGGCGGCTCAGCGGCTGGCCGATGCCCAGGAGCAGCACGCCAAGCTGGCCGGCGTCGAATCGGAGGCCCGGCACGTAAGCAGGGTCGCCGATCTCCTGTCCGAGTTCCGCAACACGGTCGTCGCGTCGGTGGGACCGCGGCTGTCGCTGCACGCGGCGCAGCTCTTTTCGGAGCTGACCGATCACGAGTATGACGAGCTCCTCGTCGACCCCGAGACCTACCAGCTACAGATAAGCGACGGGGGCCGGGTGTTCGGCCTCGAGAGATTCTCCGGGTCTGAAGTGGACCTCGCCAACCTTGCTCTTCGGGTCGCCATCAGCGAGCACATTCACTTCCAGTCCGGCGGATCGGTGGGCCTGCTCGTGCTCGACGAAGTGTTCGGACCCCTCGACGAGGACCGCAAGGCACGCATGCTCCTCGCGCTCGAACGCCTGAGGGGGCGCTTCCGCCAGGTGCTGGTGGTGACCCACGACTCGGAGATCAAGGAGCAGCTCCCCGGGGCGATCGAGGTGGTCAAGCTCACCGGCAGGCGCGCCGCCGCTTGTGTCGTCGGGGGCTGGGGCGACTGAAGCCGCTGATTCCGGACCTATCGGACGGTGGTGGACATGGCGCTCTACGTAGCGCGGGCGTCCACTACTGTGCCCCGGACACCGTGGTTACCCGCCCCATCAACGCGTCCCGTTTTCCCTGTTTCGACGGTCTTCGAGCGCTGGCCGCGCTGTCCGTTGTGGCTGTTCACACGACCTTTGTCTCCGGGTTCACCGGCCGGAGCGGGATCGGCAACTACACCTCACGGCTCGAGATCGGCGTCTCGGTCTTCTTCGTGATCTCGGGGTTCCTCCTCTACCGGCCGTTCGCGGTCGCGCACTTTGAAGGGCGAGACGTGTCGATCCCGCGCTTCTGGACACGCCGGCTCAAGCGGATCATCCCCGCGTACTGGGCGGCCTTCATCGTGGTCACCTACGTGATGCATGCGGACAAGATCCGCCACGGCTGGGCGGCGGTGCCGGTGTATCTAGGTTTCGCCCAGATCTACTCGCCCTACTACGCCCTGTCTGGCATCACCCAGGCGTGGTCGTTGTGCACGGAGATGACTTTCTATCTGGCGCTGCCGCTGTGGGCCTGGTGCATAGGCCGTCGCCGGCGAAGCCCGGACAGCCAACTGCGGTTGGAGCTTCTCGGCCTCGGCGGATGGGTCGCAGTCAGCTTCGTCTACAGGTCGATCGTCCTCACCGCCCACGGGCAGCTTGCGCTCACCATGCCCAACTGGCTGCCGGGCTACACCGATCTGTTCGCCCTGGGGATGCTTCTGGCGGTCTTCACCGCGTGGACTGCGAGCACCGGACGCTCGCCGAGGTCTCTCGACCATCCGTCTGTTCCCTGGATCAGCTGGGCGATCGCCGGAGGCTTGTTCGTGTGGGTTTCCAACATCGGTCTACCGGTCAAACCGGTGACGGCATCTCCGCTCGGCCTGAGCCTGGCCCGCCAGACCCTTTACGCACTGTTCGCGTTCTTCCTCGTCGCGCCGGCGGTCGTCGGCCCGCAGGATGAGGGCCTGGTGCGGCGACTGCTTCAGACACGGCCCCTCGTGTTCCTGGGCACCGTGTCGTACGGCATATACCTGTGGCACGAGGCGTGGATCGACAGGTTCCTGCATTGGAGCGGTGATCGGTTGTTCACGATGTCGTTCCTCGAACTTCTCGCATTCGTCGTCGCCACGGCGACGGCCGCAGCGAGCGTCAGCTATTTCGCGATTGAACGTCCGATGCTGCGCGGAAGCATCCGCATACCGAGACTCCCGAGGCGGCCCCGAGCGATCCCCGTCTCCGCGGTGAACACCGAACCCGATACGGCTGCATCGAACGTCGCCACCGTGGGAGCCGCCACATGAGCGAAGACCCTATGCTCGGGGCCGACCTCCGCGGGACTCCACTGGTCGCGGTCGACTCGGGCGCTTCGAAGATCGGCGACATCGCCGCATCGTCAGGCTTGCGAAGCATCGACATGTTCGCGTGGAGGGATCTCGACCATCCCGAAGCGGGCGGGTCGGAAGTGCACGCAGCGCGCATCGCGGAAAGGTGGGCGGCAGCCGGTCTGGACGTGACGCTCATCGCTTCGCGGGCTCCTGGTGCGCCCCGGAACCACGGGAGAGACGGCTACCGCGTGGCGCGCCCCGCAGGCCGGTACCTGGTGTTCCCGGCCGCGGCGGCAAGGCGAATTGCGAGGCGCAGCGCGCCCGCTGATGGGGTGGTCGAGGTGTGGAACGGCATGCCCTTTTTCACCCCTGTTTGGAGCCGGCGACCGAGGATGACGTTCCTCCACCATGTGCATGGACAGATGTGGAATCTGGTGATGCCCGCGCCGCTCGCCTCGCTGGGCAAGGCATTGGAGGCTCGCGTCGCGCCGCGCTTCTACCGCCACGATCCCGTCGTCACCCTGTCCGAATCGTCACGGGTCGGGATCGTGGAAAAGCTCCGCCTCGATCCTTCGCGCGTGACGGTCGTGCCTCCCGGCGTTGACGACCGGTTCCGCCCGGCACGCCACATCAATCCTCGACCGCTGGTTGTCGCTGTCGGGCGTCTTGTTCCCTACAAGAGGTTCGACCTGCTCATCGAGGTGCTGGTTCGGCTGCGCGAGCAGCACCCGACTATGGAAGCCGTGATAGCGGGCGAGGGCGCGGAGCGCACGGCGCTGGAGGCACTGATCGCCCGCCACGGGGCCGCCGAGTGGATCAGCCTTCCCGGTCACCTCGACGACGACGCGCTGGTCGCTCTGTACCAAGGCGCGTGGGTGCTGGCTTCGACCTCAGCCTACGAAGGATGGGGCCTCACCATCAGCGAGGCGGCCGCCTGCGGAACTCCCGCAGTCGCCAGCCCAATCGCCGGCCACTCCGACGCGGTGCAGGACGGCTACAGCGGATACCTCGCGCAACCTGGTGACGCGATGGTCGCCGCGATCGGAGCGCTTCTCGACAACGACATCCTGCGCCGCCGCATGCGCCAAGGGGCCATAGCCAACGCGGGGCGACTCAGCTGGGATCGAGCGGCATTCGAATCGATGCGAGTGCTCGCGTCTGCCGCCACGCCGAAACTCGGCGCACGAAACCGCGCGCGCGCAGGATCCGTCTAAGTCGCTTCCATCGACGCCGGAGGAGCTGGGCTTCGCCGACGGCCTCTACGACCGCAACCGCTGACAACAGGACGAGCACCGGCTCGAGGGTCGCACGGAAGCGCGTCTGGCCATAAGTCAGCAGCACCGCCACCACCACGTCGACAGCCACGGCGGCCATCGGAAAAATAGGTACTCCTCTGCGCCGCAGGACCACCGCCCCAGCTACCGAGAGCGCGGCGAACCCATAAAACGAGCCCAAGCCGACTTGCGCCCACAACAGCGGACGGCCCTCGATGAAACTGTCGAGCTGGAGCTGGTTTTCCGGAGCGTAGAAACCGAATGTTCGCCCGAGCCTCACCGCCTCGATGGCCGGCAGTCCGCTCAGGTGACCGCTCACGTAGTGAAGGCCGCGACGGAGCGCGACTGGGTCGACTGCCGATTCGTCCCCGTGAACACCGACCGCCGACCGGGCTGCGCACTCCATGGACCAGTACCCGCGCAGCGGGCCGTGCCACATCGAGTCGCAGTTCGCCGCGGCGACTGTCACTCCGAAGCGATCCGAGATGAGCACCGGGTGGGAGAATCGGCTGAGATTGAATCCGATCCACGGGGCGACCACAACCACCACGCCTGTCACGCCGATTCCCGCGAGACGCAGTCGCTCCGGTCGGCTCGTGCTCTTCGCCAGCCAAGCGACGGGCACCAGCACGAGAAGGGCGAGCAGGATGAGCTCGTCACGGGCCAGCGCTGCGAGACCGACGGACAGGCCGAGCAAAGCGGCTGCGGTCCGCGTCGGTCTGCGCCACATCCGGTAGGCGGCCCAAAGCGCGAGCATGGTGAGGATCGGCGATACGGTCTCGGACATTGCAAGCCCGTCGCTCATCCACATGTTTGGGTAAACCGCGATACCGAACGCGGCAACAACTGCGACCTTGCGGCCGGCTACTTCTTTTCCGAGTCCAGCGGCGACGGGAACGGCAAGCGATCCCAGGATCGCAGACCAGATCCGGTGCGCGAAGAAGCTCTTCAACCCGACGACGGAGCAAACCGCCATGAGCAGTGTGAAGAGCGGCGGGAGCTTCGCGGTCTGGAAGTGTGCGCCTGTGTGGGCATAGACGAGCGGCTCGATCCAGCCCTTTCCGTCCGAAAGAAGATTCGCCTGGCCCACATATTCGAGTGGATCGCCTCCCGCGGCGAGATGAGGTCGCGCAAGAACCGAAGCCAAACGGATTGCGAGACCGAGCAGGAAGGCGGCCGCGAGGAACGCTCGCCAATTCCGTTCCCACCCCTTCAGCTGTTCGGGCGCGGGCCGGGGTTTGGTTTGCACTACGACAACGCCGCCTCGACCCGACGACGATCAGCCCCCAACAGAAGAAGGGCTCCGGCTACCCCGGCGAATCCAGCCAGCCTCGCAAGCGACCACCAGCCCGAAGGGAGAAGCATCTCTCCGAACACCATGCTCGCACCAGCCAGCGCGCAGACGCTCGAGACGACATTCGAGATCGTGGCAACCATGGACGCGGCGTGGCGTTGTAAAGCGAATTGGAACACCACCATTCCCGCGAAGGTCACGATGACAAAGACCCACGGATAAGGGGACGCCAGCGAGGACAGGGAACCGCTCACAATGCCTTGCCCGACCACTTTCGCGGCGACGGCTTTCTCGGCGACCGCTCCCAAGCCGTAGAGCATTCCGGCCGACGCCGCGAACGAGACAGCCGACAGGGCTGGCGCCGCCTTGGCGCGGGCACCGAGCCAAGCCGCGCTTGCTGCTGCCAACGCAACCGGGATGGCCAGCGCCGTGAGCGAACCTGTTGGCACGGAGCTCGCCAAATGAGCCCCGGGTCTGGAGGAAACGGCGATCGCCGCCACCGCCCCGATCACGAGGAAGAGAGCAGATCGTTCCCGTCGACCCAATCGCTCCCCCAGCAGCGGCCCGCCCACCACTACGAGAGCAACGAGCCCGGCCGCGAGTACCGGTTGCACCACCGAGACAGGGGCCATGGTCAGCGCGGCGACCTGCAGCAGCAGGCCGGCAACCATCGCCGAGAATCCGGCAAGCCACAGGCGGGAACGGCTCACCGTTCTGATCAACGTTGCCGGATTTGCCCCTAGTGGCGGAATTTGAACGAGGGCCCGCTTTTCGAGAATGTACCCGGCGTCGTACAGGACCGCGGAGACAACAGCCACCGCCGTCCCTGCGATCAGTTTTGGGCCGCCGGCGGGCGCCAGCGCTGCTGTGACGACGGTGCTCAACTCAGCGGATTTCCTCCGGTGGGAGCGTATGCGAGCGGGACCGTCGGGCGTAGGCAGTGGCGGCGCCGGCGGCGGCGTCCGCCCCCAGCATTGCCAGGCCGAACCAAGCGATGTCGTTGGCTGAGCTCAGCGCGCTCGGCCAGTCAATCGTGGGCAGGTAATCGTGGGCGACTTGCTGCTGGACTACGTAAACCGGCAGGAGAATGAACGAAGCCGCGGCGAGGAGTCTGACGGCGAGCCTCCCGCGAGCGAGTAGGCATCCGGCCGCCGTTGCGGAGAGCGCGGCCGCACCTATCGCCGGTCTGCTGGCGGTGGTGATCGCGATGCCCCAGACAAGTGATGCAACGACCGCTGCGATGATCGACGGCTTCAGTCCTCCGGGTGAGACAGCCGCACGCAATGAAGCCGGCAAGATCCCCGGCTCGTAGAAGCGGTTTCGGCTCCTGCTACCCGAAGACCGTGAACGCCGGTCCCGCGCCGGCCAGGCCGCGAGACCCAAACAGAACAGCAGCGCAGCCGCCGACGCAGCGATCGCTGCCCAGACGACGCGCTGCGGCCGCCATTCGATGTGAACCGCCGTTGCGCCCCTGAGGGCTCCGGCCGGGACCAGCCAGCCCGTCGCGTAGCCGTCGACGAGCTTCGGAGCCCCGAGCGAGTGCCCCGCTGCCGTCGCAGACCATCCGCTGCTGAAGCTTTGGCCCAGCACCAGCCAGAACGGATGCCCGCCGGAGCGGACGGTGAGGTCCCAAGAGGTGCGGTCGTGGTGATCGATCTTGACAGTGGCGGGAGGAGCGACTCCGGTTTCCGGAGGTGCTGAAGCTGGCGTGAGCTGGTTGGGGCAGACGGATGCAAGGGCCAGCGAGTCGATCGACCACCCCGACGGCAGGCGGGGGCTGGTCGAGACCTTGTGCGCGCCGGGCCCGAGGGTGATGCCCTTAGTTGAGTTGCCACACGCGCGGAGCTGAAGAGGCTGCCCGGTGAGGGCGTCGTTGGTGGAACCCGCAACTTGGATGTCTACGGGATTCCCGTCGATGCTCAGAAGTCCGTGCTGGCACGCTTCGGGGAGCTGCGTGGGAGATGGGGGTTGAATCACTCCGGGAACGCCGAGCTCGGCTATGCCGACGGGCATGACGTCGGTTACGCCCGCGAACGTCGAGTAGTAGTCGACTGAACGGACGTCCCTGACCGCATCGATCGTGACCTTCACGCTCGACCCCGAGATGGGTGCGAAGTTGACGGTCACCTGCGTGGTCGAGTTCTGCGGCCGGCCGTAGCCCACGCGCGGAACTTCGACGTCGACTGTTCTCGACCCGGACTCGGTGCCGATGGTAAGTCGCGCCGGGAGGGAGTGGCGACCGTCGTTCAAGACTTGAAGGTTCAGATGGTCGAACGTGATCGGTTTGTTGGCCTGGAAGCCCAGCCACTCGCCCTCTTGCGGCCCGGTCTCCGCGATCCAGGCGGTTGACGGATCGCCGTCGATCGCCTCGTTCGCGCGCGCGAAGCGGTCGCCGTCGAGCCGGGTCGAAGAGTTTGCTGCGACGACGATTGCCGGATTTGTTGTCTGGGCCGGCGACCCTTCTGGCACTGCCGGTGGGGTCAGCCCGATCAACCGGTTGATCAGGTCGTCGGCATCGCCGGTATTGATCTCGGCCGTTCCATCGACGGAGAACGTTCGCCCTGTGGGCAAGGTGAATGTCCGGGACATCTGCGGCTCGGGATCATGGCGCGGAACTTGGACCTGCCTGTGTCGGTTCATCAATATATAGAGCGGGTCGGAAGCCGACGCCGGGCCCAGTGCTGACAGAAGATCCCGAGGCATCCGCAGCGTTTCGGTGGCCGGTTCTACGCCCGGGATGCCGATCTCGGAGAAGCCGACCTCGGGAAGTCCGTCGTAGCGTTTGTTCCTTCCGCCGCTCGCAGCGTCGACCGTCACTTCGAGGCGCTCGAAGGTTCGCAGCGGGAAAGACACCTCCTGGCCCGGCGCCGAGTACGAGTCCGCGTTCAGGTTCACGACGACAGGCTTCCTGCCGTCGAAGGTGAGGGTTACCTTCGTGATCCTCCGGTTCGGTCGTTCCAGCTGTGCCTGCAAGAGAGTTATGTGATCGGTGGTGACTTGATGCAGAAGGTCGATCCGGATGCGGCCGCCCGCAACCGGCGAGTGCGCGCCGAACGTCCACGCAGTCGACGGGTCGCCGTCGAGCGCGTTGATGGGTCGATTTTCGGGGGTGAACGACAGCGGATCGCCGTATCCGGTCGCCCGGACGTCCTTGACGCCGGTCACGTCGGTCACGGTCTGGGCCGCGGTCCCGGCGCCTGGGAACAACGGCAACGAGTAGTCCGACGGGTTGTTCGTCAACGGCTGAACGCCCGGTTGGTCGATCTGGCCGACGTTGTCCCGAAGGCTTCCCCAACGCGACGATGCGAGCGCGTTCGTGTCGGTAACGACGAGCGTCGCGCCATTCGCGGCCGCCGCGCGAAGGCCGGCGGCGTCGCCGGCGTACGACGCGCTGTAGATGATGGGTTGATCGAGAGAGCCACCCGAGAGGAGCCCCGCGGAAGCCGCTTCGACGAGGCCGCTCCCGTCGCCGGCGAGGATCACCGGTTGAGAAGCCGGCTCCGCGCGAACCATCGCCCTCGGACCGGTCACGTTGAACACGGCAAGCGCGGGCGGCTGCGGAGTTCCCGTTGGGATGGCAAGCCGCTGCTCGCTGTTCAGTGGGTACCTGACCAACGGCGCCGGGTTCGGGGCACCGAACAAGGTGGGATTGCCGAGGTCCGCCCTTTGGGACGTCATTTGTAGCCACATCACTTGCGGCAGAGGAAGGTGGTAACGCTCGTACTGGAGATCGGACTGAACGAGAATCTGGCCGGCGCTCATCAGCCTCGCGATCGGAGCGACCGCGCCCACGTCGAGGTTGCCTTCTTGCAGCGGCTCGTCGAGAGCCCGCAACAGGTTCGCCGCGGCGGGCGTGCCGGTGGGAACGACCTGCCTTTGCACGTACGGCCGGTCGAGAAGCCCGCTTGCAACCGGGTCCTGGGTCACGCCCCACGAGTACGCCGCGAAGTCTTCCCCGGGAAGGCCGAGGACACGATCGCTTCCTGCCGAATCGAGGTAGGCGGAAGCCTGTTTCCAATACTCTGGGAGTTGCGAGGGGCGGTCGAGGTTCGCGGCGATGAGGTTGCCCGACCACAGCGGCGGAAGATCCGCGGCGATGAGCCCGAAACAAGCGCCGGCCGCGACCAATCCGACTCCTGGACGAGCGAGCCGCAGCGATGAAACGCCCGCGCCGATCATCAGCGCCAACCCCAACACGACGATCGGCACGATGCGGTCGACCGACCGCAACGCGAGAGCGATCGTCGAACCCGACGACGCGCTCTTCAGAAGGTCGCCGTAAAGGGAGGCGTGCCCATATGGGTAAGCGCCTACCGCGATGACCGTTCCGATGAGAACCAGAGCGACCGAGTAGCTGCGGTAGGCCCACCTCGCGAAGAATCCGAGTACGACCGCGACCGCTGGGACCAGATAGCTGACCGACAGAAGCCAGGGCGACTGGCTGTACCGGACGGACGCGAGGGTCCAAGGCTGGACCTTGTCCCATCCGTAGAAGTACCAGTAACCAAGGCCGCGCAGCACTTCAGGGGCGGACGACGTGTGTGAAACGGTCGGGACGGTCTCGGTGACACGGAGGACGTTGATTCCGTAGGCGCCCTCCGCCCAGAGGCCGGCGGCCCACCACAACGACACGGCAACGCTCAACAGGGCGATCCGGCCCCCGACGGCTGCAGCGCGACGGCCGGTCACCTCATGGGTCACGAACGCGGCGTAGATCAGCCACGACGCCGGGGCAACCAGCACGAGGACGATCGACGTGGCGTTGACTCCGCCCACCAAGGCAACCACGAGAGCGAACAGCGCGGGATGCCGCCAACGACCCGACCTCGCAGCCATAACGGTCAGACCGACCATCCACCCGAGCGCGGCCCACGGCATGACGATGGCTGACGTGCGGCCGAGATAGTCGATCAGGTAGGGGCTGAACGCGTAGGCAAAGGCTGCGACCCATCTGCCCGGTCCTTCCAAACCGAGACGGCGCGCGCAGTACGCGACGCCGAGTCCGGCTGCCAGCACAAGTGACCCCATCCAGAGACGCTGGGCAACCCAGACGGGGATGTGCAGCCAGCTTGCCGCGGCGTAGAAAGGCCCCATCGGGAATAGGTAGCCGATGTTCTGGTGGGTGACCGTCCCCAGTCCTGTGTTCGGATCCCACAGCGACGCGGCGCTTTCTGTGAGCCTCCCGGGATCGAGGTACAGGTACTGCTTGGTGTCCGCCGCGACCATCCCCGGCTTGCTGAGAAGTAACGGGATATAGCTGGCCGCGGCGAGCAGGCCGGCGAGGATCAGGTCACTCCGTCGGCTTCGCACAGGGGCGGCAGTGTAGGTGCGGAGCGAGAATCCGCCGAGTCACCGGCCAATATGGGTACTTTTCTCATGTGGCCGTGACCGAAATCGGCACCACCAGGCCTCGTCTCGCTCTGGCGGTTCTGTCGCTGGTGCTGTTCGTTACCTTTCTTGACAACACGATCGTCGGGGCCGCCCTGGCGCAGATCCAGAACGAGCTTCACGCGGGGATTACCGCGCTGCAGTGGATCGTGAGCTCGTACGCGCTCGCCTTTGCCGCGCTCATGCTCACTTTTGGAACGCTCGGTGACCACCTCGGGCGCCGCCGGATGATGGTGGTCGGCCTCGTCGTGTTCACGGCCGGTTCGATCCTCTCTGCTGTCGCGACGACCTCCGGAATACTGATAACCGGACGGGTGATCATGGGTGTCGGCGCGGCCGCCTCCGAGCCGGGGACCCTTTCGATGATCCGGCAGCTCTACCCCGGCGGCGAAGAGCGTTCCCAGGCGCTTGGGGTGTGGTCCGCGGTTTCCGGTTTGGCGCTTGCCCTCGGACCGGTTGTGGGCGGGGCACTGGTCGGTCTGTGGTCGTGGCGGCTCATTTTCGTGTTCAACGTGGCCGTGGGCGTCATCGCGATCGCGGGCGTGCGTGGGGTGCTCCCGGAGATCGTCACGCCTCAACGGCGTCGTTTCGACGTGGCCGGATTCGCTCTCGGTGCGCTAACGATTACCTGCGGCGCGTTCGCGACCATCGCCGGCGAGACCAACGGCTACTCGACGGCCTGGGTCGAGCTCCTCTACGCCGTGTCTGCTATTGCGTTTCTCGCCTTTATCTGGGTGGAGAAGAGAGCCGAAGAACCGGTCCTGGATTTGCGGTTCTTCCGCTCCCCGATGTTCGTGAGCGGAAACACCCTTGCGTTCACCGGATACTTCTCCACCTTCTCCGTGTTCTTCTTCATCCCCCTCTACATCGGGCTTCTCGGCAATACCTCGCCTTACCATCTCGCGATCGACTTCATCCCGATGGCGGCGTGCCTGATCGCGGCATCCGCGCTCAGCGGGTTCTGGATCGGCCGCAACGGGCCGGGTTTACCGATGGTCATCGGCTCGATTGCCGCCGGCGTGGGGATCCTGCTGACCAACGCGTACATCAAGCCGACGTCCGGAATCGAGCTGTTCGGGTGGAGCCTGGTGCTCGTCGGCGTTGGACTGGGCGTGGTGATGGTTGCAGTCACCAGCGCAGTCCTGGGTGCAGTACCGGCCGAACGATCGGGAATGTCCGCATCGTCGGTCAACACCAGCCGCGAGTTGGGTGCAGTTGCGGGTGTGGCAGTGCTCGGAGCGATCCTTTACGGCCAGATCACCAGCCACCTTCTGCACGAACTCGACCGGATCCCGGGCCTCTCGCACGCCGCCCGCGACCAGGCAATCGTTGCGATCACCACGGGCAATATCCCGACTACCGGTCCTCTGGTCAAGGTCGTCGGCCAGGTGCTCCCCAGCGTGACGTCCGCGTTCACGCAGGGGCTCAACTTCGTGCTCGCAGCCGCGGCGGCGCTCATGCTTGCCTCTGCTGTGCTCGCCGCAGTCCTGGCGTCCCGAGACCGCGCCGCTACCCCGACGCGCTGATCGGCCGGAGCGAGTTGGGCGTAAATCTCGCGTTTGGGAGTGGAATTCGGCCGGATCGCGCACGATTCCACACCCGAACTCGCGTCTGGCCCACCAGGCGGCGTCCCTCGACCGTACCCCGACCCACTCCGCCGGTCTGGCAAAATGGTGGTTGACGGTGAGTCGGTCGGGTGGCCGCGGCCGGGCACGACCCGGTCGAGGAAGGTCGGGACTCCGCAGGGCAGGGTGCTGGCTAACGGCCAGTCGAGGCGACTCGCAGGAAAGTGCAACAGAAAGCAAACCGCCGATGGACCGACGGTCACAGGCAAGGGTGAAACGGTGCGGTAAGAGCGCACCAGCGCACGGGGTGACTCGAGCGGCTATGCAAACCCCACTCGGAGCAAGGTCAAGCGTGGGACGGCCGGCCCGGCCAATGTCCCCAGGTAGACCGCTCAGATGGATGGCCACCGATCCGGTTTCGGCCGGAAAACAGAATCCCGCCTACAGACCGGCTCACCGTCACTAGCCCTCTGAGCAGGGATTTTTAGGACCCCGCCGCCCACACCTTGTGCGGGGATTCACAGAACGGGCGCAGGGATTCTCGAGGATTTCCCCCATTCGATATCGAAGCGCCCGTGGGTACATTTGATCTATGGGGGAAACAGCGGTCGATGTCCTGGAGCGGGAGCATCACGACCTGCGCGCGCTGTTCGAGCGGGTACGAGATCCGGACGCAGATAGGGGCGCAGCGTGGTTGGAGATCGTCAAGCAGGTAGCCACTCACGTTGCCATTGAACGCACTTTCATTTACCCGGTAGTGAAGCGTCGCATGGCCAACGCGCCCGGGCTGGCCGACGACCTCCGTCACGACTACAAGCGAATGGAACGCCTGCTCGTTCTCACCGAGCGGCGAAAGATCAACTCGCCGGACATGCCCGACCTTGTCAACGACCTGCTCAATGTGTTCGAGTCCCACCAGGATCGGTGTACGCGCATCCTGATCCCGACCATGCTCGAAACGCTCAAGCCAGTTGAACTGGACGAACTTGGCGACAGGATGCGAGGTGCTGAAAACGTGATCCTTTCGCATCCACACCCCCACCTACTGGCACTTGGCCCGGTCTACCCGATGACGACGCGGGTTGCATCCTTCTGGGACCGAGTAAGGGATCGCACGGTCCAGAACCGCTGACTGGGGTAATCACCGGCGGCATCGATCCGCGAGCGATCAATCCGACGTGGGCTATCCAAAGTAGAGCGGGTCGGTTCGGTCTCGCTTCGGCGACGGACCTTCGGCCTCCTTGGGTCGGACCGTTTCAGCCGGGATGGAGCGAGTCCACTCGCGCACGGCCCAACGCTCAGCGATGCGCCACTCGCCATCGCGCCTTTCCATCCTGTCCACATAGCGGAACCCTGACACGAAGTTCAACGCGGGATCGCTCGCTGGCTCCCCCCAGTGATGGGCCATCCCGTAGGTCTCGCTGCGCGCGGTGTCGCCATCTACCTCTATCAGCTGGTTTCCGACCATGTGCATGGTCCCCGTAAACCGGGGAAGCACCTTCCCGAGCCAGCTCACGTAGCCGTCCGCGTCACCGTCGAATCCTGTGTGGTGGTCTATCGCGCCGTCGTGATAGCAGGACCGGATCAGAGCAAGGTCGAGCCGGTCCACGCCGCGGCAATAACGAAGGACGACTTCGGAGATCTTCTGCTTGTCCTCGTAGGGAGCATCCACGATCGCGCCTAGAGGTCCGCCTGATCCGGGAGACAGTCCATCGCCCAATCGGGCCAGCTGCGCGGCGGCTCACCCGAGGCCTGCCTGCTGAACTCGCCGAGGAACCACCGGCGATATGCCACGAGGAGAGGTGGTGTCCGCAGCGCAAGCAGGTACTTGCCCTCTTCGCAGTAGCGATCGACCTCGTCCCACATTTCGCCCAGTTCGTTCGCCGCCTGACCGGAATCCTTGGGGAGCGTGAACGTCAAATCGATTTCGGCGTCTCCCCGGGCTACCGCTTCGTCGAGCTCGCTCGACGTTGTGTTGGTGAACCCGGCGTACCTCTCCTGTAGGGCTCGATCCAACGAGAGGAGGCGCGAGGGAACATGCGAGTCGGCTCCTCTTTCTGCCAGGTGAGCGAACTCCCGCATCACCTCAGAACTGTGTTCGGTCGTCTGCCGGTGGATGTCCAGCGGGATCCTCATCAAGTGGACCTCACCGAGGCCTTCGGTCACGTTGCCGGCTCCAAGCTCGAGCAAAGGAACGGCGAATCGCCTTCTTCTGACGTTCCCAGCCGACGAAGCAGGTCGTCGAGGTCGGGAACCGTCGAGCCGACCCCTTGTCCGGAAACCGTGGCTCCGGCCCTCGTTTCGACCGCTGACCCGGGGGATCCGTGATCGAGGCAGAACCAGACCCTCTTGCCAGCCGCCGTGGGTTCGGTACCCCACGACTCTGCCAGTCGATCGACCAAGCGGAGTCCCCGCCCAGTCGTTGTGTCGATGGAATAGTGGTGAACCCGGGGCATGACCGGCGACCGGTCCTCCACCTCGACGCAAAGGCGATCAGCGGTCGTGTTCACGACAACTGAGCACCCGGTCCGAGCGTGCAGGGCCACGTTCGCCAGTAGCTCGGAGAGAAGCAGTGAAGCGTCATCGAGCCTGTCCTCCCAACCGAGTTGGATCAGGGTCTGGGCGAGAAAACGGCGCCCGACACGAACGTCTTCTCGCTCACCGTTGAGTTGGAGGACCTCGCGACGTTCTTCGCCGGCGTCCACGCCACTATTCACCTTTCCCACCCGAACAACTCAAACGCTCCAGACGGCCGAGGAGCTTACTGCCGATAACCCGTGGGCGCGGGCGTCAGCGGGGGGACACCGGGGAGATCTTGATGTAGGCCCGGGTCTGGTCGGACATGGGGAATGCTCTTTGATACAGCTTCCTGCCGAGGCCGAATGCGCTTTCCAGCGTCTTCTCGGCGTATGGCCATTCGTCTGCGTCGAGGACTCGGGCATGTCCGATAACGACCATTCCGGTTGGCTTGCCGCGAAACGTCGCCGGCGCCACCAGGACCTGCGGGTTGTTACGGATCCGCTTGACCTTGCCCGAACACGCTCTTTTGGATCGTCGACTCGCTGTGATTCAGCCGAGATAAGACGTCAAGACGGTTGGCATTGGTATGAACGCCTGACTCTCGTCCGTCATGACAGGTCCGAAAACTTCGGTCTCGACCGACTCCGGACTGCCGGGTTCCGTCGACGGCCCGATCTCGCGGATCTTGCCTAACACCGCCGCGAGCTCGCCCGTCCCGACGACCGGTTGATCGAGGACCTGTCCGATCGCCGCATGAGCTGCGCGGAGCCAGGTACGCAGCGCTTCCTCGGTCGTCCTGAGCTGCTCGACGTTGGTCTCCTCGCGGGCGACGATGCTCGCCACCTCCTGTCGCGCGGAGGAGAGGGTGTCGGCGGCCTCTTGGTCGGCTTCTTGCCGACGCTGGGAAGCCCACGCCTCTGCCTCCGCGCGTATGGAGTTGCCTGCGGCGACTGCGATCTGCAGAACTTCGGTGACTTTTTCCCCGAACGCCCTCACGGCGTCCTGCTGCGAGTCGGGAACGGATTCCGGCTCGGCTGATCGCCGTTCCGATTCCATATCCTCCAGGCGCGCCTGGGCCTCTTGATACTTCTCGTCAGCCGACTGCAACAGGCCCTCGACAGACTCGAGACGGGCCCGTAGATCGTCGAGCCGGTTCTCGGCTTCAGAGGCTCGATCGATCAGAGCCTTCTGCTGTCGGGCGAGGTCGGCCAGAAAACTGCGGACTTCGTTCTTGTCGTAGCCACGGAACGCACCGGTGAAGGAACGACCGGCGATTCCGTCGGCAGAAACACGTCCGGGATCGTTGACTGATGCCGTCATGCTCCCCTCACCCACTTCTTGATGCGAGTTCCGGTGAGACTGAAGGTTCCGGCACCTCCCAACAGCACGCCGCCCACGATCAGTAGCACCCAAGGAAGCGGCGATGCATTGATCGGACGGAAGAGTCCAAGATCGGTCCCGGCGCCCGACGGAGTAGGTCCGCTGGTAAACGCGAGCCCGGACCGAGATCCAGGCGCCGCGCCCGCCGCCGGCTTCAGCGTGGTGGTCGTCGTGCTTGCGATCTGACCCACGCCTCCGTGTGTAGTGGTCGGTGGCGTCGATGTCGACGTGGTTGGGTTCCGGGGAGCTGTCGTCGGACTGGTCGTGGTCGTCGATCCAGTCTGCGGAACGCTGTTGGTGACCGGCGGCACCGTTGTTGTGGTTGTCGTCGTCGTACCTCGGTGCTTCACTGTCGTCGACGTCGTCGACGTGCTTGACGTGGTCGACGTCGGGACGATGCACGGCTTGTACCAGAAGACCTTGTACTTGTCGTCGGACCCGATCGAACCGGTCACTTCGACGTCGACCTTGATGTGATACCCCTGGTTGGGGTTGGCTTTGAGCCCGGTCACGTCGAGCTTGTACGGCTCACTCCAGTCGAGTGCGGGGCCAGGTCCGTGTCCCTGGAACGCGAAGCTCCCGCGGCCGAGTGTCGGCGCCACCGGCCCGAACTTGCCGCTGGGCGGCTGAGCCGAATAAGCGACGGTGGTCTGGCGAAGACCTGTATCAAAACCAAAGAACGAGAGCGCGAACTGGCACGACACGTGCGGATGGTTGGCGTGATCCACCTTTCCGACGTCCGTCAGCACGTTCTGGTCGATCTTGATGGTCCCGTTGTTTCCGGGAGGAGCCCCGCCTTTGTTGCCTTTTCCCCCCGATCCCTGCGCGGCTGCCAAGCCGGCGGAACCCACCGACATTGCGGCCACTCCAAGGAGTACTGCCGCCACTCCCAGCGCCCTTCTCATGCCCACCTCGCGATCTGTTTCCGAGGTAAGTGGGTAAGTTGGCGGATTCGCCCCTCTCCCCCGCTTTGCCCCGGAGTATACCCATCAAGGTATTAGGCGAAGAGTCCGAATTTCCTGCTTAATCAGGTCAATAAGTACTTTCGGCTCGATCCTTACGGATTCGGGGACGCAACGACATAGACGTTGTCGGCGAAGTGACCGGCGCGGAACGGCGATGTGTAGTCGCACGTGATGAGCATTAAGTCCTGGTCGTACTGATCGGAGAAGTACTGCTGCGGTAATGCTCCTTTCACCGCGCGGCCGACGACGCTGACGGCAAACGCCCGATCGCCTGAAGGGAAGCCCACGACGATGACGTCGCCGGCGGCGAGCGAACCAATGAAGGCCAGCGGGCCTGGGTCATTGCGATAACCGACATGGCCGTCCAGGACGAGCGCCCCGGTATCGCCGTGGCGGTACCAACCGAGCTGGTGGTAGTTGGTCGGAGCGTCGAGAAGGCCCGTTTCTGGTCCGGTCGTTTGCACATGCACCTCGCCGGCCACCGCCGCATGCGTGCGGAGGCGCGGCACTGAAAGCGATGCCGGGGCCTCCGGCTCCGACACAGCTGCCGGAGTGGAAGTCGGCGGCGAGGTGAGTGGAGGTTGGGTTGTGCCGGCACCGCCCGAAGGACGCTGAAGCTCCACGGTGAGCGCGTGGTCTGTGTGGCTACCCGTCAGAGCAGCGAGCCCGGCTCCGAGAAGGGCGACACCGGCCGCCGCCGGTACAAGAGCGAGCAGACGGCGAGAAAGGCCATGAGTCGGTTCGCCAATGGGCCGCGTAAGAAACCCGGGATCGTCGGGAAGCGACCGATACAAGACCGGCTCCACACGGCTTCCCGCATGAGCGGTTGGAGCCTCGGCGAGAATCCGGCGTGCCTCGGCGATGAGTTCTCGACTCGATGCCAAAAGAGCCGCGGTATCGCCTGGCGTATTTTTAGGAATAGCGGAGCGCTGACCGTCAAGATCCGGGACTATCCCGCCATCCCTCATGCTCATCTCCCCACACTACCTACGCCTCCAATTTCGACCATGTGAGCGGTATCCCTCCGACCGAACTGCTCCATAAGGCTTCGAACGGGCCTTGACTGTTACCGCGACGCCGAGGAGAGTCGCGAAGTGACAACTATCCAGCAAGCGGACTTCGGTAGGACAGGTCACCGCAGCACCCGGGTGATATTCGGCGCTGCCGCGCTTGCGAGGATGCGACAGGCACGAGCCGACGAGATCCTCGAGACGCTTCTCGAGTTCGGCATCAACCACGTAGACACAGCGGCCTCGTACGGCGACTCGGAAGTACGGGTGGCCCCGTGGCTCACGGCGCACCCAGGCCGTTTCTTCCTCGCCACCAAGACCGGCGAGCGATCGGCAGACGGCGCACGAGCCGAACTCGAGCAGTCACTCTCCCGACTAGGTGTGGACCACGTCGACCTGATCCAGCTCCACAACCTGGTCGAGGAGGACGAGTGGCAGCACGCCCACGGTCCGGGTGGCGCAGTCGAGGGCTTGGCACGCGCCCGGGACGAAGGGCTCGTTCGGTTCATCGGGGTCACCGGGCACGGGTTGCGGATCGCTTCGATGCACAGCAGGAGCCTCGATCGGTTCGATTTCGACTCGGTCCTGCTCCCCTACAGCTACCTGCTGCTCACCCTTCCTCGCTACCGGGAGGATGTCGAACGGCTGCTCGAAACTTGCGCGGAGAGGCGCGTCGCGGTTCAGACGATCAAGTCTGTCGCGCGCAGGCGGTGGGGTGCCGACGCCGCGCCCAGGTACAGCTGGTACGAGCCGATCACCGATCCGGACTCGATCGAGCGATCGGTGCGCTGGGTGATGTCGAACCCCCAGGCGTTCCTCAACACTTCCAGCGACGCCCGGCTTTTGCGGCCGACCCTGGAAGCGGGCTCACGAGCGGCATCGTCTCCGTACGGACCGGGGGAAGATGCAAGCACCATGCACGACGATGTCGAACGACTCCAAATGGTGCCCCTGTTCGACGGCGCCGACCTCGAGAGGATCTGATCGCCGTTCCTTGACCGAGGTCAACTAACCGGTACCCTGGTTGAGGTGAGCGACGATCAAACCGGCGATACAACCGACGCCGTCACCGCCGCGATCCAGACGCTGTTCCGGCTAGAGGGCAGCAGACGCATCCATCAACAGCTGGCCGCGGCCGCCGGCGTGTCGATATCGCAGCAGGCCTACCGGCTCCTCGGACGGGTCGTGGAGTCGGGACCGACGTCTCCCGGTCAGCTCGCCGTGATGCTCGACCTCGACCCGGCGATCGTCGCACGTCTGCTACGCCAGCTCGACGAAGCCGGGCTGGTGAATCGCCGGCGCCACGACGACGACGGGCGCATGACCGTCGTCGAGGCAACCGAGATCGGTCAGGAGACCTTCGACAGGATGCGCGAAGTCATCTGGCGGCACATGCGAAGGGCACTTGCCGCCTGGCCGGCCGCCGACGTCGCGACGCTCTCGTCTCTACTGGACCGTTTGGTCGAGGATGTCCAGCGCCACCCGTACCCCTCGCTGGACGAAGCCGATCACGATCCCTTGAGCGCTCCCAGCGGAAACGTCTTCTCGAACGTTCCCTCCAGATAGCCCGGTCCGTCGGCCGTCGGGAGGAACCATCCCGTCGGGCACATGGTGAGGACTTCCACGAAGCTGAAACCCTCACCCTCGACGGCGACTTGGAACGCCCTCTTCATGTAGCGCTTCGTCTTCGCTATCGAGCCGGCGTTGTTGACCGCCCCTCGGGCGACATAAGCGACTCCGGGCAGGGCGGCAACCAAGTCAGCAACGGGTACCGGGTAGCCGTGATCCTCTGGCTCGCGCCCGTCGAGGCTGGTCTTGGTCCTCTGGCCCACCACGGACGCAGCCGTCATCTGCCCGCCCGTGTCCCCGAACACGCCGTTGTTGAGCATGATCACGGTTATGCGCTCGCCCCGGGCGGCCGCGTGCAGGACTTCGGCAAGACCTTCACTTGCCAGATCGCCGTCGCCTTGAAGGGTGAAGACGGCGGCTTCGGGCCGCACCCGTTTCACGCCGGTCGCAACGGCAGGGGCGCGCCCGTGAAGACACTGCAGGAAATCGATGTCGGCCAACGAGACGATGTTCGTGTAGCACCCGTGCCCGACAACCCCGATCGCTTTGGTCGAAAGTTCGAGCTCGGATATCACCTCGAGAAGCAGCCGCCATGCGACCGGATGCCCGCAACCGGGACAAAGGTGGTGCTCCCCGGAAAGCTGAAGCGGCGCAAGCGCTTCGGCGACCTTGCGGGCCGCCGCAGAAGGCGGGCCTCCCGAAGTGCCAACACTCATCTCAGCGCTCCTTCACCGATCAAGCCCCTCACACGGTCACGGATCCACGGCACAGTCAGAATCTCGCCCTGGCGCATCCCGCTGAAGTCGATGCTGACCCTCCCGATAGGAACCACCGGAACGCGACCTCCGATCGCCAGGCGCACATCGTCGATCATCTGCCCTGCATTCACTTCGAATACCAGGACCTTCGATGCCGATGCACACGCGTCGGAGAGAGCAGCCTCTGGAAATGGCCAGAGACTCACCGGGCGAAAGGCTCCCACGGGGCAACCGTCGCTGCGCAGCTCGCCGACAACCTGCTCGACGAAGGGCGCCGCGGTGCCGAACGACACGATCACCGTGTCGGCGTCCTCACAGGAAAAAGACTCCCACCTCTGCTCCGCCCGCGCGACATCCTCGAACTTGTCGGCGATGCGTTGCCAGTGAAGGTCGGGGCCAGGCCCGGGATCGTTGGCCTTGCCCATCGCCCAGGTCCAAATCTGCCTCGACCGGCCAGTTCCGCCTCGGGTTCCATCGAGTGCCCAGTCCTTAGGGGGAAGAGGCCCGAACTCCACGGGCTCCACGTCGACGCTCATGTAGGTGTGCGAGATGAGATAGTCGCCGTACATGATGACGGGGGCCCGGTACAGGTCGGCCAGATGGAACAGAAGCTGAGTCTGTTCGACCGCTTCGGTGACATCCTTCGGGGCGAGGCAAATGGTTCGGTAGTCGCCCCAACCGCCGCCGCGGGTGCACTGGAAGTAGTCCTGCTGTCCTCGCGCCATGTTGAACACGACGAACGGCACCTCGTTAAGCGCGGCCTCGGCAATTGCTTCTTGCATCAGCGCGATCCCTTGCCCGCACGAGCCCGTCGCTGCTCGAGACCCCGCGGCTCCGGCGCCGAGGGTCATGTTGACCGCCTCGATCTCGCTTTCGGCATTCATGCAAACCCCGCCGGCCGCCGGCATCCTTTTGGCCATGCTCTCCAACAGGTCTGTGAAGGGAAGCATCGGGTAACCGGCGAAGAAGCGGCAACCCGCAGCAATCGCCGCTTGGGCGACGGCGTCGCTCCCCTGCAACAACCTGGCGGGCATCAGCCGGCCTCCACTTGAGGGGTTTCGAACTTGAAGACGTCGAAGCAGAAGTCGGGACAAACATCGCGGCAAGCGCGACACGCGGTGCATCCCGGTGACAGAAGCGGGAAGTGGTAACCGGTCGAGTTGACCTCGCCGGACATGGTGAGCACGCCTGGGCGGCAGGCCGTGATGCAGAGCTCGCAGCCCTTGCACCGCTCCACGTCGATGGTGACCGTGCCTCTGCTTACGGCGACCCTGCCTTCGAAAGTCGGGCTCACGCCGGCGAAACCGCCCAGGCGGGATCGGAGAGGGGCGTCGCGGACGCCGCCCCAGCACGGATAGCCTTTTCGTTGTTCTCGATGTGCTGGACGCGGTAGGGAGGGACAAGTTCCCTCATCGCACCGACCAGAGCGTCGGCAGTAACCAGGCCGGTGATGGAGGCGAACGCTCCGAGCAGCACGAACCCGGCCGCCATCGGCGCGCCAATCTCGTCGGCAATGTCGCCGGCTGGCACCCCAACGAGGGGCCACTCGCCGGGTTCGATGTCGCCTGCGACGCTCGAGTTGTACACGACGGGTCCTCCCGGGCGGATCCGCGCGGCGACTCCGGGCCAGTAGCGACCGTGCATGACGAACGCCGACCACGCGGATTCAACGATCGGAACCGCTCTCAAACCCTCGTCCGCGACGATCACGGACGCCTCGGTCTGACCGCCTCGCATCTCGCCGCCGTAGTGGGAGCTCATCAGCACCTGCCGCCCCTCCGCCGTGGCGGCCATGGCGAGGGTCTTCGCGGCCAGCTGGATGCCTTGGCCGCCAATCCCCGTCAACAGGACCTCTCGCTGCACCCCGCCAACGCTACCACGTCGACCCCAAGACTGGAATCCGGTTCCACCTCGCACGAGAGACCCTTGCTAGGTTCTCGGCCGGATGCAGTTGCTCATCGGGGACCTCCTGGCGGACGCCGCCAAAGCCAGACCGGCGGGCATCGCCGCGACCATCGACGACCGCAGCACCACCTTCGGCGAACTCGACGCCGGCGCCAACCGCCTCGCCAACGCGCTTCGGGGCGCAGGCGTTTCTCCGCGGGACGTCGTCGTTTGGTCCTCGCCGCCCAGCTTCACTTTGATCGAGGGCTTCGCCGCGACCGCCCGTCTCGGCGCGGTCTTCGCGCCGTTGAATCCCTCTCTGAAGCCGGACGAGGTTGCTGGGGTGATCGAGTACCTCGACCCGCGGCTTGTCGTCGCCGACGACGCGCCGCGTGAGGCCGCTCGGTCCCTGGCTGTCCCGACAACCGCGGTCGACGAGCTCGTCGGCGCGAGCGCTCCTTCGAGTTCTGCGACCCCCGTCGCCGATGTCGCATTCGACGACTCATCGACCCACGTCATCTACCTCACCAGCGGGACCACCGGGCAGCCGAAAGGAGTGGAGGTCAGCCACCGGGCAAGCTGGCTTCGCTCGTTTCCGGGGGGATCTACCTTCGCCGCGGGCCTGCGGGGTGACGGTGGGATCCTCGCCAGCTTCCCGCTGTTTCACTACGGAGGATGGCATTACGTTCTCGAGGCCTGGCATCACCGGTGCGCGATCCACGTTTGCCGGCGCTTCGACGGTGAGATCCTCGTCGAAACCGCCGACCGTTGGAGGCCGTCCGCGATGTACTGCATCCCGGCCGTTTGGCAACGGGTACTCGCGGCGCTCCCCGAAGGAAGCGATTCCCTGTCCTCGGTGCTTCACGCAGACACGGGCACGTCAGCCGCTTCCCGGGACCTTCTCGACCGGCTCAAGTCGGCGATGCCGCAAGCCACCCGATCGGTGCTGTACGGATCGTCCGAGGGCGGCCATCACACAACCCTGTTCGAGCGCCAACTCGACGACCATCCTGGAAGCGTCGGGCGGGCTTCGCCTCCCGGAGTCATCATCGTTTCGGCCGAAGGAGAGATCCTCTACCACAGCCCCACGGTCATGAACGGTTACTACCGGTTGCCGGACGTGACTGCCGCCGCTGTCAGGGATGGGTGGTACTACACGGGCGATGTCGGGGTGATGGACGACGACGGCTTCGTGTACATAACCGGGCGCCTCCGGGAGGTGATAAGGACCGGGGGCGAAAGCGTCGCCCCTACCGAGGTGGAGGCTGCTCTTGCCGGAATGCCGGGCCTTGCAGACGTCGCTATCGTCGGGATGCCTGACCCGACTTGGGGCG